>JAIROC010000257.1 GCA_031257735.1 Bacteroidales bacterium
AAGTATCCCTTTTTCAGAGCAAATGAAAAAACAGGAATAACTTGAACTTGAATTTGAATCTGAATCCCAATTTGGATTGTAAGTTCAAAAAATGGTTGAGTTATATAGAAGTTGCACAAAGTTTCACAAAGTTTTTTGCTGTGAAATGAATATTGAGGAAATAGACAAAATTTCTTAACTTGTAAGTCTAAGAAACCGATGAATGAAATTGTAAAAGCGTGATAACAAAACACCTTCGGAATGTTTTCAATGAGGGAGAGTTAGACAAAGATTCAGTATGTGCAAAATTTGCACACACTGCGGCTGATGGAAAAACATACAAAAGAATACAGGCAAATTCTTAACGCAAAGAAACCGGTGAATGAAATTGTAAAATATCCGGCTGAAGGTCTGGAGAACTTCCAGGTGCGGATAGACGAAGATACCGTGTGGCTGACTATTGAGCAAATGTGCGTTCTTTTTGATAAGTCAAGAGCAACTATCAATGAACATATTCTTAATGTTTTTAAAGAAAAAGAACTTGAGAAAGAGGAAGTCGTGAGAAAAATCGGAAATTCCGATTTTTCTCAAAATGTGACAAAACCGACTAATTATTATAGTCTTGATGTGATTATTTCCGTTGGGTATAGAGTGAAATCACAAAGAGGTACCCAGTTTCGACAGTGGGCAACAAGTGTTTTACGGGACTATTTGCTTAAGGGTGCATCTGTTCAACATCCGGCAAGCAAAAAAGAGTTGGAGGATATGGAAACTCGTTTATCAAGGCAATTGGACGAAATACGGCAGGATATTGAAGAGAAACCCCGCCGGAGAATAGGATTTAAGACAAATTATGAATAATATCAGAAAACTATGCGAAGCTAAATTGCAGATTTTGCTCAACAAGATGATAGAGTTTGATAAAAACTAAATGGACAATTTAAAAAGCAAAACTACAAAAGGAATTTTTTGGAGTAGTATTCAAACGTTCTCTACTCAGGGAATACAATTTATCGTTAGTATTATTTTAGCACGGTTGTTAATGCCGTCCGATTATGGTTTGATTGGAATGTTGGGTATTTTCACGGCTGTTTCGGGAGCATTTGTAAACAGTGGATTTTCACAAGCATTGATACGAAAACAAAATTGCAGTGAAGAAGATTTTTCTACTGTTTTCTACTTTAATATAGTTGTTGCCGTTTTTTTCTATTTTGTGCTGTTTTTTACATCGCCGTTTATTGCGGCATTTTACGATGTGCCTGCACTCGAAAAAATCACCAAAATTGTTGCCCTTAATCTGATTATAAGTTCTTTTGTGATAGTACACCATGCAAAATTGACTAAAAAAATTGATTTTAAAACACAAATGAAAGCATCTTTGCTTTCGGTCATTATATCTGGCATTGCTGGAATCACACTGGCATACGGAGGCTTTGGCGTATGGGCTTTGGTAGTACAGATTCTTACTGCCAGTTTTATAACAACAATAATGCTTTGGTATTATTCAAAATGGCGACCTAAAACAGGATTTTCTAAAAACTCTTTTAAAGAATTGTTTGGTTTCGGTTCAAAATTATTGGCGTCCGGTTTGTTGGATACAATCTATAATAATATTTATACGATTGTGATTGGTAAAAAATTCTCGCAAAAAGAATTGGGTTTTTTCACAAGAGCGACAAGCCTGGCTCAGTTTCCGTCTTCAAATATTACAAATATTTTACAGCGGGTTACATTTCCCGTTTTGAGCGCTATTCAGGATGATGACGAAAAATTAAGAAATTCATACAGAAAATTATTGAAACTTTCGGCATTTATTATTTTTCCGTTAATGGTTGGCATGGTAGCATTAGCCGATCCACTTATCCGGTTTTTGTTGACCGATAAATGGCAGGATACAATTGTTTTACTTCAGTTAATCTGTTTTTCAATGATGTGGTATCCGATTCATGCCATTAATTTAAATTTGTTACAGGTAAAAGGACGTTCTGATTTGTTCCTGCGAGTGGAAATTATAAAAAAAATAGTTGGCGTTACCGTACTTGTAATTACAATTCCATTGGGCTTGATAGCAATGTGTGTGGGAATGATTTTTATTTCCATTATATGTTTGACTATAAACATATATTATACGGGAAAACTTATTAATGTCGGTTTTTTTAAACAAATGAATGATTTGTCATCAATTTTAATCTACTCATTTTCAATGGGACTAATTGTCTTTGGCGTAACAAAAATTATTCATTCGGATTTATTAAGTTTAATTACAGGATTATTGTCAGGCACAATTTTCTATCTTGGAGTCGCCAAATTAACAAAGTCGCCTGAATTGGAAGAAATTAAAAATTTACTGCCCAATAAACTATCAAAACATAATGAACGATAAACAAATTACCGTTACTTCACCTCTTTTGCCGCCATTGGAAGAATTTATTCCTTATTTGCAAGATATTTGGGGACGCAAGTGGTTGACGAATAATGGATATTATCATCAAAAATTAGAGGAAGCTTTGTGCGATTATTTAGGAATTAAATATATCAGTCTTTTCACAAACGGCACTCTCCCGCTGATAACCGCTTTACAGGCTTTACGCATTACGGGGGAAGTGATAACAAGTCCTTACAGTTTTGTTGCTACCACTCATTCTCTTTGGTGGAATGGCATCAAACCTGTTTTTGTGGACATTGACCCGGTAACATGCAATATTGATACAAACAAAATTGAAGCCGCCATAACTCCCAAAACTACAGCCATAATGCCCGTACATGTTTATGGCAATCCGTGCGATATGCAACGAATACAGGAAATAGCGGATATATACGGATTGAAAGTTATTTATGACGCTGCACACGCTTTCGGAGTTACAATTAAAGGAAAATCTGTTTTGGAAGCAGGAGATATGTCCACATTAAGTTTTCATGCCACCAAGGTTTTTAATACAATTGAAGGCGGCGCTCTGGTATGCAGGGATGAGCAAACTAAAAAACGGATCGATTATCTGAAAAATTTTGGTTTTGCAGGAGAAACAACAGTTGTTGCTCCAGGTATTAATGGCAAAATGGACGAAATACGTTCTGCGTATGGTCTTTTGAATTTGAAACAGGTGGACAAAGCAATAGATAAGCGTCGGCAAATTGCCAATCAATACAGAGAAGCATTAAAAGATGTAGAAGGCGTTACTTTTATGGCAGATATCCCTGATATACGGCACAACTATTCTTATTTTCCCATATTCGTAGATGCTGAAAAGTATGGGGTGACACGTGATGAATTATATTTCAAAATGCAAGAAAAAAATATTTATGGGAGACGGTATTTTTATCCATTGATTAGTACTTTTTCAACTTACAGGGGATTGGAATCAGCAAGACTGGAAAATTTGCCCGCGGCGACAAAGGTGGCGGATAGTGTGATATGTTTGCCGATGTATGCGGATTTAGAAAAGAATGATATAAAGACAATTTTAAACGCAATAATAAAACGATGAAATTAGGAATAATGCAACCTTATTTTTTCCCATATATAGGATATTATAGTTTAATCAAACACACAGATAGATTTATATTGTTGGACACAGTACAATTTATAAGGCACGGTTGGATAGAGCGTAATAGGATATTAAAACAAAATGGAGGATGGCAATATATACGGGTTCCACTGATAAAAAAAGAAGGTAGAAGTACTCTTATACGAGATATACAAATAAATAATAAAGAAAATTGGAAAGATAGAATTATTGCACAACTTCAACAGTATAAGAAAACAGCTCCATATTATCGTAAAATAATTGAATTATTAAATGATATTTTTCAGACAAATTTTAATGATATCGTAATTTTGAATAAAATATCGTTAGAAAAAGTGTGCTGTTATCTTGGGATAAATACTCCAATAGATGTATTTTCTGAATTAGATGTACAGTTAGGTAATATTTCTGCTCCTGATGAATGGGCTTTGAATATTTGCAAAGTTATTGATGGCACTGATGAATATTGGAATCCATCCGGAGGACAATCTTTTTTTGATAGATCCAAATATGATAAAGTTGGGATTAATTTAAAATTTCAATTAGTGAAAATTACAGAATATAATCAAAAGCGGCAAAATTTTGAATCGGGTTTATCAATATTGGACGTATTAATGTTTAATTCTGTGACGGAAATTAATGCGATGTTAGATAATTATGAATTGATATAATAACCTGAGTTTTGGATAAGCAAAAAAAAAAAAAAGTAAGTATCTCACAATTTTCATGTATCTTTGTGTTTGAAAAATAAATAAATACAATAGATATGAGCATACTTACTAAAGACA
>JAIROC010000269.1 GCA_031257735.1 Bacteroidales bacterium
ATTTCCACTTATATCCAGGGAGTTCTTACCAGCGATTTCAATAAATATACCGCCATGACCGTCATTGATCGTCAGAACCTGGATAAACTGATTGATAATCAGGATTTTTCTGCTTCGGGCTATTTCTCCGATTTTGAAGCGGAAATAAGGACGGTATGAATAAATGGAAATAAAGGAAGCATTGTTTGATAATTTTGATTTTAAAAAGATAGAATCCGATGAATATTTTAATGAGGCTGATGTAAGAGCTATTATCATAGATCCAATTTTAAAAGAACTTGGATTTAATCACGAGAATATATTGCGTGAAAAACATCTAAAAAGCCCTTTTTTACGGACTGGAAGCAAGAAGAGAAAAGTTAATTTAATTCCTGATTATATCCTAAAGGTTGAAAATGGTTTTGCGTGGGTTTTGGACGCAAAATCTCCAAATCAAAATATAATTAATGATGATAATGTAGAACAGGTTTATAGTTATGCAACTCACCCAGAAATCAGAAGTAAATATTTTGCTTTATGTAATGGAGTTGAATTTGCTTGTTTCAAGACAACAGATTTCGCAGTACCGTTATTATATTTTCGTATCAGTGAGATTAATAATAATTGGCAATCTTTACAGAAAATATTATCGCCTGATAGTTTTCATTCAGGAAAATCATTTACCTACAATCTCGATACCAAAAAAGAAATTGAAACTGAATTTAATTATAAAAATAGGCCATTGCCAGAAGAAATACCAGTAAAAAAGCAAGAAGCAAAACGGTATTTTGGGGTTAATAGTTATTTTACCAGACAATCATGGGACATAGTAAGTACATATATAAAGAATTTTACTAGGAAAGGAGACATCGTTCTTGACCCATTTGGCGGTAGTGGGATTACCGCTATTGAGTCACTAATAAACGAAAGAAGGGCAGTTAGTGTAGATTTAAATCCCCTATCAGTATTTATCATGGAGTCGCTTATTGCTCCAGTTAAATCTCCTGATTTATTAGACGCATATCATAGAATTTGCAATGAATATAACAAAAATGCCCCTAAGAACAAGAAAGAAATCAAAGAAATATTAAATAAATATCCATTGCCTAAGAATATATCCTTGCCAATTGGTTCAGATGTAGGAACAGTTACCGAATTATTTACTGAAAATCAAATGGCGCAACTTGCCTTATTAAAATATATTATAAAAAAAGAACCTGATAAAAACATTAAATTAACATTAATGCTTGTATTTTATAACACGGTTTCCGTTATGAATAGAACGTATCATGAAATGCCAAATGGTGGTCCGGTGAATTTTGTAATGTATTACCGTTATCGCATTGCACCTAAACCTGCCGTTAGAGATATAATACCAGTATTTGAAAACAAATTCAAACGGGTTCTTAATGCAAAAAAGGAAATTGAACAAAAATGTTTATTGAATCAAAAGACCGTAGAACAAACAATGAGAAATGCTAAAATAATAAAAGGGACGGCGGCGAATTTATCCTTTTTATCCGATGAGAGCATAGATTATATATATACCGATCCTCCTTATGGAAAAAAAATACCCTATTTAGATTTATCAATAATATGGAACACATGGCTTGATCTTGAAGTAACAGAAGATGACTATAACCAAGAGGCCATTGAAGGAGGAGAACACCATAAAACAAAAGAAGATTATAATATACTAATATCACAAAGTATAAAAGAAATGTATAGAGTTTTAAAATTCGATCGCTGGCTTTCCTTTGTTTTTGCTCATAAAGACCCGGAATTTTGGCACCTAATAATTGAGACATGCGAAAATTGTGGTTTTGAGTATGTCGGGGCGGTTCCACAAAAAAACGGACATCAAAGTTTCAAAAAGAAACAACATCCATTTACTGTTTTATCCGGTCAATTGATAATCAATTTTAAAAAGGTTAACAATCCAAAGGCCGTATTAAAGGCAAATCTTGGGATGGATATTGGAGATATTGTCATACAAACAATCGAAGGAATAATCGCAAAGCATGACGGAGCAACACTTGAGCAAATAAACGATGAATTGATTATTAAAGGGCTAGAACTTGGTTTTCTAGATTTGTTAAAAAAAGAGTATACCGACTTAGTTCCGCTCCTGCTTGATCGTTTTTATTATGATAAAGATACAAACAAGTATAGTATAAAGAAAGACACAAGGTTTCAGACACACATAGATGTTAGGTTAAGGATAAAATATTATTTAATTAGCTTTTTACGACGCATGGAACATGAAGGCAAAAATCCTTCATTTGACGATATTGTTTTTGCTATTTTACCCTTATTAAAAAATGGCGTTACACCCGAACATCAGACAATATTAACAGTATTGGAAGCTATTGGTGAGAAAGCTGGTCAAGATTCATGGCGGTTAAAGAAAAAGGAATTAACATTATTTGATTAAAAAAAATCTTCACTTGAACAAGTGAATATTATGATTCTGGAGGTTATTTCATGAAAGACTTTTTTCTTCAGGTTTCTTTTAAACTATAATTAAGGATATATAATGAATTATCTAAAATATCAGGAAGCATTAGATATAATAAAGGAATTCTACGAACACGCATGGGGACAGTTGATGGTCTTGGTGTCTATTATTACAGGAGCATTGGCAGTATTACCAATTATTCTAACAGTTATTAACTTTGTTAAAGCAGAAAAGACATTAAATGAAGTAAAAAAAGAGATCAATGAGTATAGTAAAAAATTAAAAAATATTGAAACTAGATATTCGAAAACATTTAGATTAATGGAGCAAAAAAACAACGATGCTATGGGAGGTGTATTCTTCATGCAGGGGAATTTATATCTTAATAATAACGATGAAGAATCTTTTTTTAGTTTTTTGCGTTCATTATACTATTTCACGCTGTCAAATAACGAAAATAATGTTGACAAATGCATTAGTATGTTGATTGATATATCAAATTCTACGGAAATCAATAAAATAAATCCGTCTAATAAAAGATATGAGACATTAGAACACATTATTAATTGGATGAATGAAGATGTGAGAAAATATAAATATGCTGATGATGTATTTTTTCTGAATAATTTTAAATCAATACAGAAAAATGGAGAAGATAAATATGAAAGGAAGTAGTTTTATGAAAAAGAAAGTATCCGTTATTTTTTTACTGGTATCCGTCCTGCCCTCTGCATTCTGTCAAACCGCCTCGGATTACTTCCCGGCAAAAGAGGGCTACCGATGGGAATACCTCGGCAATAATGGGAAAGTTACAGATGTGTATAGTTGTACTGCAATAGAAAGACTTAGTGACAAAGAATCTCTTGTAGGCATCTTCATAAATTCATTTGGCGTAACAACAAAAATGATATACCGTGTGATTCAAGATACTGGTGTTTTTGAAATTGGAACGGTAGACAATCTGCACTATGATAATCCTTTTGTCTCCCTGGCGTTACAAGAATTGAAGTGGTCAGAAGAAGATAGGGGAGACAAGTTCCTTTGTCAATCAAAAAAAACAAGCGTGAGTTTTGACGGAAAAACTTATAATGACTGTATTGTAGTAGAAAAAGCTATCTATATAAATAATAATCAGCCGCTAATGATAAAGCGTCAGTATTTCGCTCGTGGAATTGGACTTGTTTATGTAACCCTGCAAGATGAAGATGGTATTGAAAAGCCGCATTTACGGCTATCTTCGTATAAGTT
>JAIROC010000328.1 GCA_031257735.1 Bacteroidales bacterium
CCCCGCCGCTTGCGGCGGTTAGAATCAGTAGCACTCACAAAAATTGGTAGTAAACCCCCCATATGATAAATTTCCTTACAGAACGAGCCTCCCCGCCGCTCTACGAGTGATACCCCGCCGCTTGCGGTGGGGAGGCTCATTAAATCATCCATAAACCGTCTCTTCTTCAAGCAAATATAATTCAACTCTTTTTAGTGATTTCTTTACGGTATTATAATAATCGGCAAATATTTCTATTCCTATTGAATTTCGTCTTAGTTTTTGAGCGGCAAATACAGTCGTCCCGGATCCCATAAATGGATCCATAACTATATCATATTCTTTTGTGAAAAGTTTAATGAACCAACTTGGCAATTCTTCAGGGAAAGCCGCACTATGACCTTTATTGCCACATTCTGTAGCTAAATGAAGAACATTGGTTGGATACGCCAACTCCCTGCCAATCCAATTCGAAATGTTTTTTCCAAAACCACTGCCGGCTTTTGAAGTGTCTCGAATTCTATCCGTGTCGCTTAATTTACGCAAACGTGCTTTTGCCCAATCTCCCATTGGAATCATAACCGCTTCTTGATACATATTAAATTGTTTTGTTTTATTAAATTGCAATAACCGCTCCCATGCATCTCTAAAACGATTCGGCCATTTTCCAGGATAACAATTTCTTTTATGCCAAATAAATTCTTCCGTCCATAACCACCCCTGTTTTTTCATTTCCAATATTAACTCAATAACATAGGTGCTTCGTTCTCCATTTAATACTCGTTCTTTTATATTTAAAATAAACGTGCCGGTAGGTTTTAATACACGTAATAATTCTTGAGAAATAGGCAAAAACCATTCCACATATTTATCTACAGAAATTCCTCCATAAGTGTCTTTTCGTTGATCTGCATAAGGGGGTGAAGTTATAATCAAGTCTACAGTATCATCTTCTATGTCTTGAAGAATAAGACCCGCATCTCCTTAATAAACATCTGCCTGTATATCCATTATTCTACTATGTCGTATATTTTTTATATTGTCAATATAGTGTTTTCTGTCATTTTGGCACAATATTTTGGACGCCATTTCGCACAACGTTTAATATAGCCTTAAAAAATCATCATCAACCGTTAAAATTAGTTTAGAACCCGCCATAGCGTAATCACTATTCTATGCGCCGTGAGAACCAGTTTATCAGCGCCTCGGCGCGGACCCTTGACATGGTTTGAAAATTGTAATATAATATAAAAAATATGGAGGAAAAGACATGAATATAAGGGAAATGGCTGAAAAAATTATTATGGATTCTCAAAAACCGTTATCTCCGGTTGAAATATGGGAAATTGCTGAACCTCAAGGATATAAGGAAAAATTAAACTTAAAAGGGCGAACAATTCCAAGTACAATTGGCGCACAAATATACACTGATATAAAAGATAATCAGGACACAAAATTTATAAAAATAAAAACAAAACCAACACGGTTTTATTTAAAAGATTTACCTCAAAACTATGATATAAATATATTGGACAGTCAATCAGCACAAAAAACAGTTCAGAAAGTAAAATTGTATTCCGAAAGGGATTTACATCCTTTGTTGAGCTATTATGTGTATACATATAATTCAATTTATACCAAAACAATATTTCATGAAAATTCCAAGAAAAGAACATTTGCACAATGGCAACATCCTGATATTGTAGGTGTATTTTATCCCATGGAACAATGGGAATCTGATGTGTTTGATGTTGTAAATTATACTGGAAATCAACCTGTTAAAATCTTTTCATATGAAGTAAAAAAATCACTAGATTTTAACAATTTAAGAGAATCATATTTTCAGGCTGTTTCTAATTCATCGTGGGCAAATGAAGGATATTTGGTTGCATCAGAAATTGATCGCAGTGATGAGTTTATGTCAGAAATTAGGAGATTATCTAATTCATTTGGAATTGGGTTGATATTATTGGATATAAACAATACTGATGATTCTGAAATTTTATTAGAGGCACGTCAAAAGGATATTTTGGATATTGAAATGATGAATAAAATTTCGCAAATCAATCCTAATTTTAAGGAATTTTTAATGAGAATAAAAACAGACTTAAACTCAAAAGAAATACGAAAAGAAAAATTTGATAAAATATTTGAAGCGGATGAATTAATAAAAATGTATAAATAAAGCAAGGGGCACTTCGCATAACAGGCTGTTTACGCTTCGCCGCCGGTAGGCGGTTCGGTCTACGAAAAACACAGTCGGGCTTAGGCATTGCGTATAAATAACTTGACACAAGATGAGAACTATGGCATAATGAAAATATGGGACGGGAAGAAATTATAGAACAGATACAGGCGAAATATAACATCATGGGACCTGTATTGAACGAACGCAGTAAAAGACTATGGGCTGCCGCGGAAGCGGAATCATATGGCCGCGGGGGAGTAGCATGGGTAAGTAAAGCCACCGGGATTTCGCATAATACAATAGACAAAGGTATACGGGAGATTCATGAAAAGCAAAACGGCGGCGTGGAAAG
>JAIROC010000344.1 GCA_031257735.1 Bacteroidales bacterium
TCGAATTGTTCCATTCTCCTCGCGGTGAACGGATGATTTCGGTCGAATTGTTCCATTCTCCTCGCGGGGAACGGATGGTTTCGGTCGAATTGTTCCATTCTCCTCGCGGTGAACGGATGATTTCGGTCGAATTGTTCCATTCGCACTTCCTCCTGAACAAAAAATTTCGATTTATTTTTCTATTATTTTGGAAAGATATGTTTTCAATTAATTTATTCAGGTTTACCATTTTTCTCTGTAACTCATTCATACTGTATTTCTTTATCTACTTTATAAGTCATATAATTTCTCTAAAAAACTGTTCTGCAAATGTACTAATTTTTTTTTATATACAATGAAAAAAAATTTTTTTTTACGTATTCAAAATATCTTCTAATACAAAACCATTTTCTTCTAACCATCTTTTTTGACTTTTTTCCCCCAATTGAGCCGCGATTATGGAGAAGGCAACTTGTTGTTTTCTATCTTCCAAATCCCCAAAAGTTTTCGACAGGGTTACGTAAGCCTCTGTATTTTTGTCATCTAATCCTATGGCGAAGTGGCAATATCGAATAGCTTCTTCATAGTTTTTTATTTTGTAGTACGTATTACCCAGACTACTGTAAATTGATGAATTATTAGGTTCAATTTCAGCGGCTTTTTCGTAATAATAAATTGCTTTCTGATAATCGCCTAAAGCATAATAAGAAAAAGCGATACTCTTTACGGCTTGAATATTTTCAGGTTCGACGGCAATAACTTTTTCAAAATATCGAATAGCTTCTTCATCTTTTTTCATTGCCAAATAGGTAGCGCCCATAGTGAGGGAAGCCAAAGTATAATTAGGGTTTAAGTCGAGGACTTTTTGAAAATAACGGAGCGCATCCTCAAAATTTCGGAGATCCATATAAGTAAAGCCCAATTCAAAGTTTGCCAAAAGATTTTCGGGGTCAAGATTAACTGCTTTTTTGTGATAACGGAGAGCTTCTTTATAATTTTCCAGCAAACGGTATATATTTCCTAACAAATAGGTTGCTTCCACATCGTCAGGTTTTATTTTCAGAGATTTTTCAAGGCATTGGATTGCCTCCTCATCTTCTTCTATGTCACTGTATGCTAATCCGAGTTTATTTATCAATGTTATATTTTCAGGGGCAAGTTCGACAGCTTTTTTGAAGTAACGAACAGCGTCCCTGTATCTTCCTTCTACTTGGGAAAGGTTTCCCATTGTTTCCCATACTTCCACTATTTTCGGATTGAGTTTTACTGTTTTTCCATAATAATGCATAGCTGTTCGATGGTCTTTCGACAGAAGATATACCTCGCCTATGGCATAATAAATGGCAGCATTATTAGGCTCTAATTTTGCCGCTTTCTGATAGAAATTAATAGCGGCGCGAAAATTTCCCAAAAAAGTATAGGCAATTCCAATGTCTACATAGGGGGTTACATATTTTGGAAGAACAGCTATAATTTTCTGAAAACACGCAATTGCATATTCATATTGTTTCTGTTCAATGGCGTTTTGACCCTCTTTTAACTGTTGCAGTATTATTTCCGCCTGTTCTTTTTTATCCATGTTTTATCTTTTTTATTTGTTTTTACCAGGTCTGATTATGCTCAAACATCCATTTACGCGCCTCTTCATTACCGAGTTGCGCCGCTTTTCTATAACAGTTAATTTCTTCTTCTTCATTACCTGTTTTACCGTATACTTCCCCCAGATTATAGTATGCTGTTGTATCCTCTTTGAGCTCAATGACCGCTTTTAAACATTGAATAGCTTTTTTATAGTCTTTTAATGCGTAGTAAGCAGACCCCAAGTTACTGTATGCCATGGGAAGCTTAGGGTCAAGCTCAATGGCTTTTGTGCAACATGAAATAGTTTGATCATAATCAGATAAATAAAAATAGGCATATCCCAAATTACAATAGGCAGAAACATCATTAGGGTCAATGTCAATAATTTTTTTGAAGTAAGGTATAGCTTCATGGTATTTTTCAAGATTGATATAGAACGTTCCTGTATTGAAAAGCGCCCGTATAAAATTGGGGTCAATGTCGAGCGCTTTTTGGGAAGCGGAAATTGCCTCATCGAAACGCTTTATTTCAGAATAGAGCATTCCCAATTCAAAGTATGTTATAGAATTTTTTGGGTCAATATAGAGCGCTTTTTTGTAACATCGAATAGCTTCTTCGTAATTCTTTAACAAAAAATATGTTTTTCCTAAAAACTGTAGTGTGCTTATATTTTCAGGGGCACGCTTTCTAGCTTTTTGAAAGCATAGCATAGCATCCTCATAGTTTTCTAATTCGGCGTAAATTAGACCTAAATTATTAAGCAGGGGTACATTAGTGGGGTCAAGTTCTACAGCTTTTTTGAAGTATCGAATGGCATCCTGTTTTTTTTCTTCTTTTCGGGCAATATGTCCCAAGCAGCTCCATGTTTCAGACATTTCCGGATTGAGTTCTATTGATTTTCGATAATAACGAGATGCTACCTCATAGTCTTCCAATGAGGAATAAGTATTTCCCAAGGCAAGATATATCATGGGATCATCAGGATCCAACTCTATTGCCTTTTGATAATGCTTAATGGAGGCAGGATATTTTCCCAAATAAGCATAAGCAAATCCAACATAAAGATGGATTTTCTGCAAAGTTGGAGCAAGTTCTATGACTGCCTGACCATGCTCAATAACAAGTTCATACTGTTCATTTTGAAAGGCGTCAAGACATTTTTTTAAAAGTTGTTTTACTTTTTTTTCTACTTCTTTATTCATTTCTTCTTCGTTCATCATCTTGTTTTATTTCTTTATTCATTTATATTCTTTACATTATCATTCCATGTAATATTTTCTTCTGTCAGCCATTGTTGGGCATCTTCATCCCCTAATTGAGCGGCTTTTTTATAATAGTATATTCGTTTTTCTTCATTATTTAAGTCGCCATAGACATTGCCTATGTTAGTGTATGTTTTTGGATTTTTTTCAATATCAATAGAAATTTGAAAATATTGCAGCGCTTTCTCATAGTCTTCCATGTGAGCGTAAATAATGCCTATATTATTGTATGCGTCTGCCTCTTGAGGCATAAAGTCAAAGATTACTTGATAATATTTCAGCGCGTTATCATAGTCTTCCAAATAGAAATAAGCGCCTCCTAAGTTATAATATGCAACGGTATATTCGGGGTCAATGGCAATAACTTTTTTAAAGTATGTAATCGCTTCCTGATATTTTTTCCAACGATAGTAGACAATTCCTATATTGTGAATCACCACTATTTCCTTGTCGTTTATGTCAAGGGCTTGTTGAAAGCAGGAAAGGGCTTTATCTAAATTTTCCAATTCAGTGTAGACCATTCCCATTTCAATATATATCAACTGCTCTTGGGGGTTTACATAGAGCGCTTTTTTGCAATATCGAATAGCTTCCTCGTAATCCTTTAGTAGACGGTAAGTTTCTGATATTAGCAGTAATGTTGGTATATGTTTAGGATCGCTTCTTCTGGATTTTTGAAAGCAACGAATAGCTTCCTGATAGTCTTTTTGGTTAAAGTGTACCAATCCTAAATCATTGTATATTTTTTTACGGGTAGGGTCAATTTCTATTACTTTTTTGAAGTACTGAATGGCTTCCTGATATTTTTTTTCTCTTTGGGAGATATTTCCCAGCTGATACCAACCATCAGGATCATTCGGATTAAGTTCTATTGCTTTTCGATAATAACGTCCTGCTGTCTGATAATCTTCCGTACCAAAATAAATTCCTCCCATGTAAGAATATGCCAAATCGATATTGGGGTCTAATTCTATTGTTTTCTGAAAAAAATTAATGGCGGCGCGGTAATTCTTTAAACCACAATAGGCAACTCCATTATATAAATAGAGTGGCGCAACTGTTGGATAGTCTTTTATATATATTTGCAAATGCTCAATTGCATCTTCAAACATACCTCCTTTAATATAATCCCTCGCATCCTTAAGACATTCTGCCAATTCTTTTTTAACTTCCTCTTCCATATTTTTATTTGTTGATTTAGATTACCATGTATAATTATATTTTGTTAGCCATTCTTGCGCTTCTTTATCCCCTTGTTGAGCGGCTTTTTTATAATAGCTAATTTCTTTTCCCTTATTACCTAATGCTCCATGTACTTTAGCCAGCGTATAGTAGGCTGATGGATTATTGCCGTTGAAATTAATGGAAATTTGAAGATATTGAATAGCTTTGTCATATTTTTTTATCTTGTAATAAGCGCTTCCCAGATGATTGTATGACTTTATGTCATTAGGGTCAGCGTCAATCGCTTTTTTGAGGTATTTAATAGCTTCCTGATAATTTTCCAAATGAAAATAGGTAAGACCAAAATTATGAAGAACTAATATATTTTCAGGGTCAATGTCGAGAGTTCTTTCAAAATAGGGAATCGCTTCCTGATATCTACTGCAGATGAAATAGACATTTCCGATAATGGAAATTGCCTCCAGATAATCAGGTTTAATGTCAATAGCTTTTTGAAAATAGGAAATTGCCTTATCAAGAAGTCGAATGGAAAGATAGACAGTAGCCAAATCAAAGTATGTTATATGATCTTTCGGGTCAATGTAGAGCGCTCTGTGGTAATATCGCATAGCTCTAAAATATTTCTTTCGATGACGGTAAGCATTTCCCAAGTGATAAAATGTTTTTGCATTTTTAGGGTTAATTTTTTTACATTTTTTAAAGCATTTGATACCTTCTTTATAGTCTCCTGTTTCGCAGTATACTATTCCCAAGTTATTGATTGCTTTTTCATTTGTAGGGTCAAGTTCTATTGCTTTTGTGAAGTATTTAAAAGCTTCCTGATATTTTTTTTCTCTTAGGGCGATATGTCCCCTATTATTCCATATTCCGGGCTGATTTTCATTAAGTTTTATTGCTTTTTGATAATAACGTTCTGCTGTCCGATAGTCTTCCAAAGCAGCATAAACCTCTCCTATGCAAATATACGGAAGTTCGTTATTAGGGTCTATTTCTATTGACTTCTGAAAATAATTAATAGCGGCGCGATAATTTTCTAAACTTGAATAGGCAATACCAATATATAAATAAGCCGTTCCTGTATATCCCGGAAAAATATTCATAGCTTTTTGAAAATACTCAATCGCATATTCAAACTGATTTTCTTTAAGCGCTGCACGCGCAATATTTACATACTTTGAAAATTCTTCTTTAATTTCTCCTTCAGGTTCTGCGGTATGTTTTTCTTTAAATTCTCTTTTTGTCATGTTCTTCCCTGTTTTTTTTTCGTCTATCTGAAATCATGCGACACATGTAACATGTTTATATTGTTACTATTTACACATTATTATCAGCATGAATACTTTCTATGAAATCGTTTTGCAAATGTACTATTTTTTTGGTTAAAAATTTTTTTTGAGGAGTTATTATTTTTTTGTTGATTTTTCACCTCTCAATAGATAGAGTCTGTCTATAAAGTATTTTCGCAACAATCAATGCCGTCATTGGTGGACTACACGGCATCATTGCGGACTTGAGCTGCAATGATGTTATTGTCCGTAGGGCAAGCATATCAATAGAAAACAGCTTCGTCCCTTCCCCGCAACCCCGTTGAGGTTGCACACCTACGGCGTTCGTGGACAGATGGGAAATGCTGCTCTTACGGGTTATAATTAAATTGAATAATGTGAAACCTCTACGAGGTTTTGGTCTGGGGGGGCTATATTTTCTATTGATATGTTTTCCCTACGGGAAAAAAATCTCGCTCGGTCTAGTCTCCAGACTATGCTTGCTGTTTATGTCTTTTGAGATAGCTCCATTTGAAAATGACGAACATTATCCAAGAATATGCCGACATTATAGACAGACACTAAATAATCAGCGATACCTATTTCACAATATTTCTTGATCTTATTATTTTGCCGTTGTGAACGACCGATACTTTATACGTACCTTTTGCATAATTACTTATATCTACTATGGTTGAGCTATCTGTAGCTTCGATTTTTATCATTTCCTTACCGCTTGCATTATCAATCTGTACTGTATAATTTTTATTCAAATTGTCATACTCAACAATTACCCTGTCCGAATAATTGACTATGTTTACTGCTTCACTTGTAAGGGTTGCGCCACTTCCATCACAATTCTTAATTATATTTTTGAAGTAACCACCCCAACATTTCGATTTTTTGTATTTTGACAAGCTGCCGCAAGGCACATATATAGATGTTTCTCTTGACACTTCACCGAAAACATCTTCTTCACAACGCGGAGGCAAAACAGCATCTATTGTTATGGAGATCAAACCTGTACATTCTTCAAAAGCGCTATAGCTTATTAACGTAACCGTATGGGGAATGTTTAGGGATGTTAAACCGCTACAGCAGTAAAAAGCCTCATCTCCAATATAGGTAACCGAATTAGGTATGCTTATGGAAGTTAAGCCTGTACAATCAGAAAAAGCAGAACTACCAATTGACGTAACCGTATTAGGAATATTTATGGAAGTTAAACCCTTACAACCCGAAAAAACACCATCTATTGACGTAACGGAATTGGGAATACTTACTGACATTAAGTTTGTACAATTTTTAAAAGCGCCATAGTCTATTGATATGACAGAATTGGGAATGTTTATTGATGTTATGCCTTTACAACCTGAAAAAGCAAACTTACCTATTGACATAATCGAATCTGGAATAATGTAATTACCTTTTTTACCTGCAGGATATTTCAGTAATATCGTTTGTGATTTGTTAAACAGTACACCGTCAATAGAATTGTAAGAGGGATTATTGGGATCAACATCTATTCCTGTCAAATTACTACAGCCACTAAAAGGGTTATCTCCAATTTCTGTAACCAAATGGGGAATAGTTATCGAAGATAAGCCTTTACAACCTGAAAAAGCAAACTTATCTATTGAAGTAACTGAATCTGGAATAATGTAATTACCTCCTCTTCCTGCGGGATATTTCAGTAATACAGTTTGTGATTTATTAAACAGTACTCCATCAATAGAACTGTAACGGGGATTACTTGCTTCAACATCTATTCTTATCAAATTGTTACAAGCGCTAAAAGCCTCATTCCTAATTTCTGTAACCGAATGTGGAATGTTTATTGATATTAAACCTGTACAATCCATAAAAGCGCTTTCTTCTATTGACGTAACCATATAAGTCTGATTTTGATAAATAACCAAAGCAGGTATAAATACATCGCCTTTGTAATTATCATCATTATTATCATAGCGATAATATTTAGGATAAATATCATCATTATTTGTAACTGTCACTGTCAGCGGAATAGTTGTAGATGTTATCTCGTAGTAAATCATTACTCCATCCTTGTTTTCTACGGAGAAACTCTGTGCTGTTGCCTTGTTTGCAAAGCAAAGGAAAAATCCTGTGATTGAGAAAAATAGTATTCGTTTCATTTTAGTTTATATTTTATTGTTATTATTAATTAAGGGAAGGGTAATTCATTATCTTCCCTACTTTCTTTTACTGTAAACACTACGCTATAATCGTTCGACAACTTGGAAATTAATACCCAATTCATACTTTCTACCAACATCTCACATAAGCCATATTGTTTCACTTGTATACTGTATATCATTTGCTTGTCTAACATGTTTTTTGAAACATTTCGTTCAAAATTTACCTTACATCCACCTCCAGAGGTGTATTTACCCAATAGCGTATATTGAGAAAAATCAATATCTTGAAAGGATTTTCCTTCATCGAAACTTACTTGCAATTGATATACATTTTCAGTATCAGAACGAATTACATGCTCTCGTTCTCGCATTTCCCTTGTAACCATAGGATGAGTAACTATAGCATTGGGAATAATTACATTTATTCCCGTTTGCGATGCACTATCCCCTTTGTCGGACTTACATGAAAACAATATTATATTGCAAATTATAAAGATTGCGGCTTTTTTCATGGGGGAAAAATTTATTTTGCTATTCTTTTCGCTGCTCTTATATTTCTATTAATCACCCGGAAATCTCCCAGCGCTTGTATTCCGATTTTAAAAATACGTTTAAAGTTAATAGAGTTCACGCCGCCTTGTCTGGGTTTAAAGGTAATGGGATACCATTTACAACGTTCTCCCCATTTTACGGCAATCGTACTGATAACGACATTACACAAAAAGAAATCTTCGGGAATTATTTTCAATATGGGGATTAATCGTTCTGTCTTCATTAATCGGAAAGGAGTATTGGCGTCTTTCACCCACGTTCCAAAAATAAACCATACCAGCAAACGCAATATCTTCGTAACAACAACTCTTCCCAATCCATCTTGACGTGCATTGCGTGAACCTATTATAAAATCAAACTTATCTTTGTTTTCCCAAAACGTCCAAAATTCGTCAGGATTTGTTTGTCCGTCGGAATCTGTTTGAAAAATATAATCCACATTGGCGTTTATCGCCTTGTGATAAGCATAAAGCACAGTAGAACCGTGTCCCGAATTTGGCTTGGTAATAGGAAGTAAAAGCGGATATTTTTCCTTTAACGAAAATATTATTTCTGCTGTTTTGTCTTTACTTCCGTCATCGACAATCACTAAACGACTGCCATTATTTATCTTTTCAACAACAGGATGCCATTGTTGAATTACCGACTCTATATTGGCTTCTTCATTGTAAGCAGGCATTACGATATATAAAGTTTCTTCCTTCATGATTTTGATTTTCTAAATGTTATAAACTTATTCAATAAAAACTGAGAAATAGCAACAACTACAACTACTAACAATTTCGCGTAAATTGCATTCCATTCTTTTATGTCTATCATCACGTATAAAATAACAACACTCAATATCCAACCCGTCATACCAATAATATAAAAAGAACGAAACCGTAATAAAGTTCTATCCTTTGTTTTAAAGTTATAGGTTCTGTTGAGTATAAAACTGCAAAAAATACCGCAATGAATACTAATCAAATTGGCTATCTGATAATTTAACCCTAATTTACATAACAGGGTATAAATGCCAAAATCCAAACTAGCGCTTATTCCACCAATAATTCCATAGAGAATAAAATTTCGATAACGCCGATAGTAAAATTGTATAAAAGATTTTAACGATTTATCCATTGTTGAACACGTTTTATAGCTGAGTCTATGGCTAAGTCCATATTATAGTATTTGTATTCCGCCAAACGACCAATAAAAAGATATTTACCTGTCATTTCAAGTTGGGCTACTTCTTGCATATACTGTTCCCGCAAATGTTGATTTTCTTTATTCGGAACAGTATAAAACGGTAAGCCATCCGCAGATGGATATTCATAACAGACAGTAGTTTTCTCTGACTTTTCCCCTGTCATCTGCTTAAATTCAGTGATACGGGTATAATCATAATCATTGGGATAATTCACCACAGGCGCAAGTTGAAACAATTCCTGTTCATACGTTCTAAATTCTATCTTTACCGAACGATAGGCTAATTTTCCATGCTTATAATCAAAAAACCTGTCCAATTCTCCCGTATAAATTAACAGCTGTGTGGAGAGTTGATCTTTAATATGTTCATAGTCGCAACCTAATAACAAATGTATATTTTCATGATCCAGCATCTTATTTATCATTGCCGTATATCCCTTGACAGGGATGCCTTGATATTTGTCAGAAAAATAACGACAATCATTATTATCTCTGACAGGAATTCGACCTGCAAGATCGGATGAAAGTGTATCAGGATTACAATTCCATTGTTTTTCGGTATACTTTTCAAAAAATAAAGCATATAACCTCTCCCCTACCTGTGAAACAACGGCGTCTCTAAAAGACACAAGTGATGAATTATACTGTGCTTTGTCCACTTCTTTTTGTAGAAAAACAGGAACGTCCTTTGTCGTCAAGTTTTCTCCAAAGAGTTGATTTATGGTTTGTCTGTTTATGGGAAAAGGAACAAAATTACCATCTACAAAACTCAATACCTTATGTTGAAAATTGGAAAACTCAGAAAAGCGATTTACAAAGTCCCATACATGTTTTAGTTTTGTATGAAAGATATGTGGACCATATTGATGAAGCGTTATCCCGCATTCATTTTTATAATCATAAACCTGCCCGCTAATATGTTTCTTTTGTTCGATAACGAGAACTTTATATCCCTGTTCGGCTAATAAGCGAGCGCTTGTAGCGCCACTTAATCCACACCCTATAATAACAACCTTATAATAATTCATAATTCTTTGAATGTACAACGTTTATTGTAAGAGGACTTCCTTTAATTTCTGTTCCAATGCTCCTCCCCGCAATCCTTTTGCGATGATTTTGCCATCTTTATCTACCAAAACAGTAAATGGAATACCACGAACGCCATAAGTAGCAGCTGCTTCCGATTGCCAGTATTTCAAATCGCTGATATGATTCCATGTCAAACTATCCTTATTAATTGCTTGTAGCCAGCTATCCCTGTCTCTATCTAAAGAAACCCCCAATATATCAAATCCATATTGTTTATACGTATTATACATACGAACAACATTAGGATTTTCCATTCTGCAAGGTCTGCACCACGACGCCCAAAAATCAATTAAAACAACTTTCCCCTTCAAAGAAGAAAGAGAAAATAAATTACCTGCTGTATCTGTCAAGGTAATTTCTGGAGCAGGGTATCCAATTGCCAATTTCTTTGACGATTCCAATTCTTGAGATTTTGCTTGTACAAAATGATCATTGGGATATTTTTTTATCAATGTTGATAATACACTGTCATGGGTTGTTAAATATTGGTCGGATGAAAGATATTCTATTAATGCCAAAGAAGCATAATTGTCAGCATGTTTTAATATTATTTTTTGAAGCGCTTCTAATTTTGACACTTCGAGCAATTGTATTTCAAGTTGTTTTTGTGCTGCTGATTTATCGGTAGCTTGTTCTATTGTTGTTTGTTTGCCAAGATGTTCTGCAAGTATTTCTTGAGCAGACTTTAGTAATTCATTTTCTTCGGAATTGACTGTTTTGACTAAGATTCCTTTAGAAGCGTCAATCTCTATTTGTCCACTATTATTGGGTTTTAGTACCACTAATACTGTCTTCTTATCCGAAAAAGCAATAAAATAAAACCCAATGTTAGGAGGGTTGTATTTAAATTCAAAAGTTCCTTTTTTTCCTATAGCAACTTTTTCTAATTGTGGTGATTGTCCATTGAATGGATTTAGCAAGGAAATACTATCCTTTGCAACACTATTAATTACAGTTCCTTTAATTCCTGTTTGCGTATATCCCAAACAACAGGCAAACAAAAAACATACTCCTATAATAATTCTTCTGTCTATTTTCATCTGTAAATAAGATTTTATTATTTGCGGGCAAAGGTATAATTATTTTACGTAATATCAAAAAAAAGAGTAAATAATTTTAAGCTGTATTTTCTTTTCTCTCTCAATCTCAATATGTTTTGCTGCCTATAATTATGAATTATGAATTATGAATTATGAATTAGGCTGACGCACTCTAATTAGTGTCTGTCTATAAAGTATAAAAAAGTAATCATCAACGCCGTCCAAACAGTGCCGTCATTGCGGGCTTGACCCACAATGACGTGCTGTTGGATAAGGATTGCTTCATTATCCAAGAATACGCCGACTTTATAGACAGACACTAATTAGTGTCTGTCTGTAAAGTGATTTTTTTCTCTCTTATTCAATAAAAAAAATGTTACCTTTGCGCTTTAAATTAATCAGAGCAAAATATCATGAAAAATCGTTTATTTATTCTCGCGGTTTCTATTATAGTATCAGGACTTTTACGGATACAAGCACAAAGCGTTTCTTTTGCAGAAGCAGAACAAATTGCACAACATTTTTTTGGTAAAGTACATAAATCCATGCAAAATAGCGTCTCTGTTTCCGTAGAAGGACAAGATACGTTGTTGTACGTCTTTAATGCAAATAATGGATTTGTGGTTATTTCGGGAGAAAAAAAAGCCGTTCCGATATTGGCGTATTCATACGAGAGCAATTATGATGCAGAACATGTAATCCCTCCCGTACAAATGTGGATGAACAGCTATCATAAACAACTGCTTGCGCTTCGTCAAGATGCAACCCAACAACAAAGTATATCGGTCTCCAAAGCATGGAAAGAATTGCAAACACCTCCCAAAATACATAAAAATACACCACCCCCTCCTACCCCTTTGCTTACCTCTAAATGGGGACAGGGTGAACTGTATAACTTTTATTGCCCCAAAGATGAAGAAAGTACTTCCAACAAAAGAGCCGTTACAGGTTGTGTAGCCACAGCTATGGCGCAGTTGATGTATTATTTTCGTTATCCCGAAAAAGGAACAGGCGAAAATTCATACAAACATGATATCTATGACACACTCTCCGCCGATTTCAGTCAAACAACCTATAATTACAATGCCATGTTAGATGATCCCCAAGAGAAAAATCTTGCCGCCTCTTTATTAACATATCATTGTGGTATCGCAGTAAATATGAACTATGGAGCTCACGCCTCATCCGCTCTCTCTGCTACTGCTGCAAGAGCATTAAAAAAACATTTTGGATATTCTCCGAAAACACAATTGGTACACAGACAGGGAAGCAATGATTGGGATACTTCATATATTCCTTGGGACAGTTCGTATAGCAAATGGGACAGCTTGATAATAGATAATTTAGACAGGAGAATACCTTTGTATTATGCAGGAACCGATACTGCCGAATATGTTGGTCATGCTTTTGTTTGCGACGCCTATCAGGTGGATAGCAATGGTAATTATTTCTATCATTTTAATTTCGGATGGGATGGTCATCAGGATGGTTATTTTTATACTAATCCATTGTTAGGAACAAGTATGGCTTATCATGTATGGCAAGATATAATCATAAATGCTTTTCCCGATACGGCAAATTTTAATTATCCCATCCAGCCCCCATTAACAGGCAATACCCTGCTAACAGCAGAAGCAGGCTCTTTTACCGACGGAACTATCTATGATTGTCCGCCAAATATGGATTATACATGGATAATTCAACCGGATGTAGATGATATTACAAGAATACAATTCAAAGTTCGGTATAATTTGGCTGAAGGAGACACTCTCTTTGTTACTTCTCCAAAGGGAAAAATTAACACTGCTTTTACAAATAACACGCTTACTTTTAATGCAGAGGTAGAAGATACAGAAATTACCGTAAGACTGAAAACAACAAACGATACATTATTTTCAGGAGGATTTTCTGCAAACTATGTTACTACATACCCAAAATATTGCATAGGAGGAATTCGCGAATATTTTTCCAAACAGGGAAGCTTCGGTGATGGCAGCGGAAACAGTCGTTATAATAACT
>JAIROC010000369.1 GCA_031257735.1 Bacteroidales bacterium
TCTTTCATAGGATAATTGTAAAAATCAGGTCGCTTTTCATTTCCATTTAAAAAATCTTTATAATTTTTTGCCAATGGAACAAAATAAATATTTCTTTTGAATGAATGTTGAAGTAGAAAATTACTGTCAAAATCTAAAATATCTCCCGCACTACGAATTACACGCATTACCCAACTCGGACCGTCTCCAAATTTACAGCCAACATTTACGCCCTTGTTCTTTAATAAAAGCAACATCAATTTAATAGTTTCGTTACTTAAATGTAATGTCCCAAAGCCTTTTGTTTGCCCTATAGGGATGTAAAGTAAATCATCACCATATTTTATTCTGTTGTATTGTGAGCTATGTCCAAATAGACTTGTAGTAAAGATACCAACAAGTTGGTTAGCTTTACGCTTATCTATTAATGTGATTTGATCTTTATATTTTTCACTGTAAATTGCGCGTACTTCATTAGAAGCAAGAATATATGAAATCAGTTTACCTCCCAAAAGATAATTGTATGGGGGTAGTGCACCAATTACATAGGCATCCATTGCGTGTATCAAATTTTTTGTCCGCACATCTTTGTTCCACCCTATAAAATTGTCTCTTTCAGGAATATGAATTATGGGGCTTCCTAATGCGGCAATACCTATTACCGGTTTATTTGGTAAAGCGTCATCTCTAATAATTAATTTTATTCTTCTGCCAACATATTCACTATAAGGAGAGCTCCAATAATATCTCAACATTCGAAAAAGTTGGTGTTGTTTATCTGTTTCACAGACTTCAATAACAGGTTTTATCTCTGATTTTAGCACATCAATTCCATTAGCAAGATTTTTTCTGGCAAAACTAATATTGTTTTCTATCCATATTTTATTTTGTAGAATTATTTCATTACGCTTGAATGACATGGAATCTCTTATCGTTTGTTTATCATAATATTCCGGTGGCATCAGAATTGGATATTGATTCTTTTTTGTCGGTAATTTTATTTTCCAGTTTAAGCGTTCAAGGTCTCTGCAAATACTTTTTACCACTTGTTCTTCAATTGGCAAGTCCTTACTGTCAGCTATTAATAGCTTGGTATGTATTTGTGCTGTTTCCGCGAATGCTAATGCTTTCATATGTTTTATTATAATTGCTCTTTATTAAATTGTAATTCAGTGTAAACATTTTTATGAATCAATTTGTCAAAATTCACTACTCTAATTGGTAAGGCAAAAGATTGGTCGGACGTTACCATATAACAATTACCTACAATAGTTTCAGTTTGAATAAATCGTGAAATTACACCATCAAAATTGATATTTGAACGTACCAAGGCTTTTATATCATCAGTATTGCCTAAATGAAAAGTAAAAAAATTCTCTGCTTGAGTTCGGATTTCTTCAGAGATTGCAGACGGTCTTTGTGTAATAGCAATTAAACCAAGTCCAAATTTTCTGCCTTCTTTTGCCACTCTTACAAATGGATTGGCATTAGATTTGACAAATTCTTCAGATAAAACGTTTTGTGCTTCCTCAACACATAATACGGCATTTACTATTTTATCATCTTCTTGCGAAGTAAAATGAGTTTTGTTGTTTTCAAAAAGTTTTCGTACTAATATAGTTGAAATGATACTTGCTTCCACATTGTCTTTAAGAGACAAGTCAATGATTACCGTTTTGCCTGCTTTTAGGAAATCGAAAACATTTTCTACTAGTTGTGATCTTGAAGAGTGAACGCTATGTTCAGATTCATCAATGAGATTACTGATTCTTTTACGAATAGCCATAACTGTTTTTCTCGCACTTACATCATCCTTTATATTACCTTTTGCATCAGTTTTTAAATCACCGAAAAAATCAGAATAATCTTTATGAATATTTGTGGGATTTTTAACATAGTCATCTATTTTACTAAGAAAATTTTTGGATTGATTTTCATCAAGATACATTAAAAATGACTTCATTACATCTGAAAAACCTATCCCAAAACTCAATATATCCCCAACTGATAAATGTTCGTGCATATTAATTTGCACTTTCCCACCTTTGATAAATTTATTTTCATATATAGACAGTAATCTTTTATCTGTATATAAAACAAGGTTGTCTTTGATTTTTTGTTCATTAATGTCAGCCAATCCATAAGTTTTTCTCCCTTTAAAGGCATACTCGCCGTTTAAATCAAATATTAATTTACCGTACTTGGTATCGGAAACCATATGATATATCATAACTTTCATCAAGTTCGTTTTTCCAAACCCAGATTGAGCAAATATCATAGTTCGTTTTTCTTTCAATTTATTTATATCAAATAATATATATTGACTATCATCTTCTTTAAACATTATATCATCTCCAATACAAAGTTTACCAATTTTTATTCCTTTTTGATTTGTTCCATTGAGAATTTCTTCGAACTCTCTTGGTCGCAGATGTCGAGCGTGGTAAGAAACAACAGGAAGCCGTCGAACAGCAGTACTAAAATCTTTTCCGTTTGACTTGAATTTCCCAAGAAGTTTAATTTTATAAGTATAACTAAACATTTTTTGTTTATCTCTCTCGGAAAGTTCTCTTTCTGCTATACGTGCATAATGAACCGCAACTAATGTCTTATCCTGAGAACGAAAGATAGGGTCTTCATCATAAATTTCCGCCTCAACTCTTGCGAGAAACTTATTCCCATCTTCGTCTCTTGGGGTTAGTACAATAAAGTCTCCTGTTTGTGGACTTTGTTTACTGTCTTCATAAGAAGAATAAATTAACAAGGCATCTTCAGTTGTCTTTTGTCCATATAAGACGCCAAAATCTGGTCTATTGTTTATCATATCTTAAAACCTTTCGTGTATATCTAAAAATAAATTTTCAATATCAACATTATCCATACGTTGTTCGTTATAAAGAGCATGCTTTACTCTTCTAACAATTTCATCTTTGAAATTATGTTTCAATGTAACGAAATTGTGTACTTCAACAAGTGGAAATGGATAACCTAAAATATAGTGTTCCTGAGTAAGCCTTGTTAGTTCATAGAATATATGCCTTATTATATCAAGATTTCTTTTTTTATTCTTGTTCTCTATTTCCGGCATGACATCAAATATATTCAAATCAGCAACCACCCAATCATAGTTTTGTAGTTTTTCCACATAATCTAACCGTGCTACGAAAAAGACACCGAAACCTCTGCCTCCTTTAATATCTTTAACGGCATACATACTTGATTTTGTTATTTCAATTACTTTACCCGCTTTCAATTCCTTTTTCTGACCTGCTTCCGGATACGCTAACAACAAAATATCATCCGAGACTTCTAACCAGCAGCATAGCTTTTGCCTCTTAGGATTTGTTGTTTTGAAAGGGTAGCTTGGTTTATAAGTATCCTGCAAATAACCATCTATTTTTTTGAAAGTAGAAGAAAATTCAAGTTTTACAGGAGAGTTTTTCGTGATGGCAATGCAATAGATATTCTTTGTTTTAATGTATTTTGCCAATTTTACCAAGTATTTTTGTTTTATATTGTTTGACCTGAGCGTACCATCTCTCAAAATGAAATCCCCTTTTTGAATATCAGTCAAATTAGAAACTTCGAAAACTAATGACCATTCCAATACTTCTTGACAAAAACTAAGAAGTTTAGATAAAGAAGAAAGAATGCTGTCCTTGTCGAAAGCAAAAATATCGGTAATTTCGGCATCAAAAAAATTTATCATTTCTTTCACAGGTTTCAATTCTAACAATTCAGTATAAATAACTTCTTTACGTTCGTCATCTGTAACCAAAATGTTTTCAGGATAATAATTTTTCCCCAAAATAACAGGGTCTGTTAAATTATTTAATCTTATTTGTTTGCCATTTTGATAGCATATATATCCTGCCGTATAAATCCCAATAGACAACCCATTGTAAAATTCTTGGCTATTATAGCTTCCATCAACAGCAAAAAATTTTGTGGATGAATTATCAATTTCATCAAATGGGATTATTTCAAAATAATGTGGAGTTTCGGTCTCCCCCTCAATAGTAATAATAGGAACTTTAGAGGGTTTATTGTTCCGTTCATTGATATGTCTTGCAACAATGCCTATTGCACTATCTGGAATTTCTTTGTAATTCATACTAATGCTTACTTAGTGATTTAATATGATAAATAATCTTCTTTCGACTGCGATTTGTTTCGGCAAAGACACTTTTTGTCGTCTGAACAACAGGCTTATCGTCGTAGTTATACGCGATAATATCATTATCGTTGGAATCTAACGACAACTTTTTTGTCTTGTAGCATTGGAACTTGCCATTACCCGACTTTTCTATGTATTTTAGTATTCTGCCCATATACAAAAAATTATACAAATGTACATCTTTTTTTCGTAATCCAATGAAAAAACGGCATATAAATCAAGAAACATTCATCAACAAAAAAGGCGGCAAACTTTTAATTTACCGCCTTCTTTTAATTCATAATTGGAGTTACTTCACTTCCTCGAAGTCCACATCTTTCACTTCGTTGTCCTGACCGCCCTGTGCGCTGCCGTTGCCGGCATTGGCGTTCGCGGCGGCCTGCGCAAACGGGTCGGCTGCCCCGCCGAACGGATTGGCGGCGCCACCCTGCGCCTGCGTGGCATTATAAATATCCTGCGAAGCGGCTTGCCATGCAT
>JAIROC010000443.1 GCA_031257735.1 Bacteroidales bacterium
ATATATTCTTCTTTACATCCTGTTGGAAGATACGTTACAGGATCTATTATCGTAGCTGTAAGTTTTATATATACGGTATTTTTCAAATTTGGAAGATCATACGAATGACCTGTTGTTAGTCGTTCCCCTGATTTTGAACGAACGACTGAAGTATCTCCATCTCCCCAATCATAGACTAACTCTAAAAGGGTATTCTTATTATTGGGGATAGGCAAAACGGTTGTTTCATCTGTAAAAGATATTTCTATCTTATTACAAACATCTTTTTTCGGCGTAGTAAAACGAGGTATAATACTATTTGCCAATAGCTGATATTCAAATTTGCCTGTAGAATCACAACCATATTCATTTTTTACAGTTAAATTTAAGTGATGATGACCTGCTGATGTTTGTACGATAACAGGATGTTGTACTGAATCTTTTTTAGTTCCCAATAGCCATTCCCATCCTATTATTTGTGTATTTTCATAAGGATGAGGAGACCAGGAAGAATCTCTCAAATAATATTGACCGCCCGAATTTATACAAAGAGTATCTGCCTTTCCATAGTTATAAGTTATTCCATCTACACTTGTTGTTATTCGCGGAACACTTCTAGGAAGTACATCTATAACTAATGTGTCATTTTCTATACATCCATGTACACATGTATCTTGCAATACAACCCTATATTTGTTAGGCTTGGTAAAAGGATACCAATGTCCATCACCATATTTAGGGTCTGGCGTATAATTCTTTATTTCTACAAATTTTCCTAATGTCATATCCAAATAATTTGGATCGCTGTTCCATGCCGAATCAAATTTAAATCCCCAACCAAATATTCCAGTTGAAGCTTGAGTAGAGTCATAAAATCTCACACTATCTCCCTGACATATTCCATCCTGACTTACAGTAAAATTCATTTTAAGGATTGAGATAATCAAATCTTGAGTCGCTACGTGTTCGCATTTTTTTCTGCACATATTAAAAAACTCATTGGTAGTATCCATTATTGTTGTATCATTATTCATAGCCCAAAGCCATAGTGTTACAAGTCCATTTCCTCTCATTAAATAATTTGAAGCGCTTGTATCACTATATGTAAATGCCCAATTGGCTCCTGTGCCAACAGAATCTCCATTCTCATCATATCGGATATAATCCTTAAGAGTTGTATCATATACCATCAAAGGACTTTTGGAGTGTTCCGCAGTATCATTGTTAGGAAAGTAATCCCCTGCATACCATTTCAGATACAAAGCCCCCTTGCTATCATTTTTAAAAGGAATTTCTTTAAATTCACAATAAAGAGGCGGATTGCCACTATCATCATCCTTAGGTTCTTTTATTGTGGCAATTGGGGGACAAACATATCCGAGCGCTTCCTTTTTTACTGGAAACTCTGTTTTACAACCATTATGAGAAGATACTAGTTTAACAACTGCCTCTCCTACTTCATTAGGTGAAATTGTTGATGTTTCCGTAGGACCTCCTATGGGGTTATCTTCATCATCTAACCATTCCCATGCATTTGCTCGTGATCCGTTTCCCGTTTCCTTTCCTGATACCAGATTGCCATTAGCATCCAAACTATCGTATGCTTGTACTTCAATCTTTAATTCAGATTTGCAATTTGTATCCTGCACAAATGTAAAATCTGTCACAGGAGGATAACCTACCATAATATATTTAACAAATATATCGTGAACACAACCCTGCTCATTGGTTAAGGTCAAGTATACATAATATTGTCCTGTGTCTGTATAGGTATGCTGTACAGCGCCACTAATATCGCCTACTGTTGTATCGTTGGGTTTAGCATTATCACCTGTAAAGTTCCATTTCCAAATAAATGAAACAATATCAGAAGATGTAACCAATTTATCTTTAACATTTTCCAGTTCAACTGTATGCGGAGCGCATCCGTGCGGAGGGTTTGGTGGAGCAGGGTTAGTCATTTCTGCGACAGCATGCATTCTAAAGATATGTATATTTTGATAAACAGTATCCAAAGGACATCCGTATGGTGTTGTACCCGACATCATAACACGATAATCTCCATAGCCGCCATCTGGAGATTCTCCATCTGGAACAGCAGAAGTTCCGTATACATGTGTTGTAGTAGGACCTGTACCATTAGTAGCATCTCCAAAGTTCCAATAAGTTTTAGCCATTCCAAAATCTTCCGCCCATGGTTTATATTGTGTAGTATTTGTAAATGAAATAACATGGTCTGGATCACACTCATTTGTATCTGTTGCTGTTATTTGTGACGTAATCTTGTTATAAAAATGAAGTGTTATTGTTGTATCTACCACACATTTTTCTCCTGTAGAACGTCTATCTTCTATAGTAAGTTTCAATGTATGTATACCTTCATCTACTTCACGTATCTCGAATTCAGGAGTTCTACCTGTTTGACCTCCTCCTGTCATATTATCAATTAACCAATCATAATACACACTACCATCTTTTCCTTCCGCCGAAATTGTAGCTGGTAAAGAACAGAGAATTGTATCACTTATTATAAAATTAGGAACTAAATGTTTAACGGTAATATAATTATTTCTTCTCAAAGAATCAACGCAACCATATTGACTTGTAGCAATTAAAGTAACAACATAATCTCCGGGACCGTAGGCATGAGAGGGATGTTCTGAAGTTGAAGTAGCGCCGTCTCCAAAGTTCCATTGATAGGTATTATTAATTCCTGTTTTTCCTGTATCCGTATAATTTGTAAAAATAGGGTTTCCCTGTGGATTTGTCGTATTGCTAAAACAAAAATAGGTATTATCTGCGGCAAAGCGTACTACAGGTTTTGTACGAACAAAGATATATCTAACCGAATCTACGGTTGCTTCACATTGATTTGTATCCTTAACGGTTAATGATACAGTGTAAGAGCTTTCTACATTTCTCCCATTTTGATAATTATAAGTAGGCGTTTCTAGTGTCGATCTTCCTCCGTCTCCAAAATCCCAGGCAACACTTTTCACCATCCCTTTTGTAAAGGGAGATATCATTGTATAATTAAAGGTTATTCCTTCTCCCGGACAAATGGAATCAGTACTCTTTGTGTAGGAAAACTTCGGCATAGTATGAACTTTTACCGTCATACTATCCATTCTTACTGTACTTCCCCAAGTTACAGTCATCACGCATCTATATGTTCCTGCTTGGGAAAAAAGATAAAGGTACGAAAGATTGTTAGTTGCATCTGAATTTGTATTAATAACATTTCCCGTTGCATTATCTTTTATTTCCCATTTTACATGAGTTATACCACCTTGATTTCCACTTGAGTTTATAAAATTGAACATCGCGCTCTGAGAGGCAGAAACACAACGGAGACCTTGAGCGAAGTCTCCTGTAACCTTTGGCGTCTGTGCTATTACATATCCTATAATCAGGATTAAACCGTTGATCAATAAAAATTTTCTCATAACATTTATATTATATTAATTAGAATTACATTTCTTATTTACCTCTATAGACGACTTTTTCTAAGGAAAAGTTGTCTCGTCATTATTTTTTTTTTCATAGAACAGGGATTAAATCTCTTTAAAGCATTGAAACATACTAATAAAAAACTATCTTATTCCATTTGCTAAATTTCGATATTCCATAGCTTCTTTTTCTTTACCGCGTTTCTCAAGACTTGTAGCTATTGTACTATATAATCTCCTGTATGCATTGATTTCATTTGCACCCTGTGCTTTATATATTTCTATCAGTCGTTGAGCGCTTTGGTTATCCAATTGATCTATATCAATAAGTCTTTCAAGCATCTTTCCTGCAGATATTAAATCATTTCGTTGAATGTATGCATTACTTGCCAGGTGATATGCTCCTCCAAATTTAAAATTATTATCAATAATCTTATTAATAACTAATAAGGCATCATCAAAATTATTTTTTGACAAATAATAATGCGCCAATAAATAGTTTACCGTTTCATGGAGTGGAATAAAAGCAAGAACACGATCTATATACTGTTTAGCGCTATCTATCATTCCACTCTGGAAATAAGTTTCTATTAAATTTACCATGACAACTTCGTTATATTCATCCGCTTCGAGCGCTTTTTTGAAATAATGGACAGCGCTGTCAATTTGGTTTTCGGATTTGTATTGAAATCCTTTCATATCCGATTTATCTTCCCGTTTCAAAATAAGGCAAATTGGTTTTCCATTAACATTTATTGTATGGACTGTATTTTTAGGAGGAAAATGTTCACTCTTAATTTGCTCGGGCATCATGCCCGTAATCACAAAGATACTGTAATCCCAATCATGATTTCCTCGTTCGTTCCAACGCAAGAAACCTGTCTGGAATTTGGAAGTATCATGACGAAAGAAATATCCAACTGAAGCAGGATGCCAAGAAGATACAATAATTTTACTACCTGTTTCCAATCCATTTTTCTCTGCATTGGCAATTATCCATTCCGAGGCTTCACGTGTTGAGTGATAATAATAATCCATCTCATAATTACCATACATAGTGTCTGTTCCGCCTGCAAGTTCATTAAAATAGACATATTCGTAGGGATGATTTTTTACAATATGAGTCAATGGCATAATCAAAAGCAATGCAGGTAATAGCATTGCTGTTATTTTGAGATATCTATTTTTAAAGAGTTCCACTAAAGCATTAAAACCCAAACCTGCTGCAACTACCATAGGCGGGTAGGCAAACAAAACATGTCTCCAGCCTCCATAAACATTTGCATGCGTATATACTATCCAAAAAACAGGAAAGATAAATGTAAAATAAACAAATAAAAGACTGGTTCTATTTTCTTTTTTCCATCCCCCTACAAAAGGATATAATATCACACCAAGTATTACTGCCACAGGTATACTCATCAAAATATACTTGGGTGTATAATACCAAGGTAAAACATCAGACCATTGCATAGAACCTTCAAAAAGCTGACGTAAAGATACTTGAAACTGAGACATCTTTTTATAGACTTCATATATATTTTCAAATGGTTTCTCCAAAGCATAGGGCCAAATAAAAACAGCTAAAAAATAACCCGATACAGAGATAAGTAATCCATATACGAAAAGACGTATAAACAGTTTTCCTATTTTATTTTTTTCTGAGACTTTCCCTTTTACTTTTCTTTTTGACTGTAATTTATTCGCTTTGGAAGCATAATACCACTGCGCGACAAAATATATTACCGTAAATAATCCAAAATACGCTATCAAAAGTAATCCTCCAACCCGAACGCCAATAGCTAATCCAATACTTACAGCCAACATGATTACTACTTTTTTTGGTGGTCGCGGAACTGTTTGCAAAAAATAATAAATGTAGTAAATACCCATCATCATCATAGCAGCAAATGGTATATCTTTGGGATTATTAAAAGAATGTCCTAAATAACGGGGGGATAAAAACAGAAGTACTGCAGTAATAATTGCCGCATACCATTTCCGACTAATTCTATATGCCAACAAAGCTGCAAATAGCATCCCTATCCATCCAAAAATAGCATTAATTATATGACGAACGGTAACAATATCTTCAATCCCAAAAACAGTTGCAATCAAACAGGCTATATTATCAGGGGTTTGTCCATAGTCTCGACTATTCCCTGCTCTACCTGTTTCCGAAATAGCAGTCGTATCTTCACCAAATGTCTTATAATAATTTATGACATTTTTCGCCTGTTCAATAAGATCAAATTCGTCTCCCGAGGTTCCTGATTGTAATCCCAATACAATAAACAAAACAAGAAAAAGCAAAGAAATTACCCAAAACATTTTTTTCTTTATTTTATCATGCCTGTCTATCCTAATTTTTTCTTCAGTATGCTGTTGTGACATATTACCAACATTTTTTTCTTCTCTTTGCAAAGAGTTCTTTTGTTTATTTTGCATCAACTTTTTTCCCATTCTTTTTTCGTTTATGTTAATAAATCAAGGATATAAGTATATTAAAGTCCCTTGATATAATGTGAGCAAAGATACAATATTTTATGCAATAAAGAAAGAAAAAGAAACACAAATTTTATCAATAAATCAATTTATAGTTTAGGGAAAAGGGGGTTGTCTATTATCTAAACAATTATACCTGAAACATTATCTAAAAAAAAACAAAGAATAATTTTCCCTTTCTCAGGAAAAAAGAACCATCGAATAAATATTTTTATTACCTTTGCAAAATCTAAAAATAATATTAAAAATAAAAATATATTTATGGGAAATCCAAATGCTGAATTTGATTTGATGTCTGAGAATCTTGATGAATTGGTAAAAAAAGGACTCGGTATTTTTGCAGTTTATAGAGATTCGATTTTAAGTTATAAGTTAGACTATATAAAACATATTGTAAATAAAATACCTTCCTCAATTCTTGATTATGGATGTGGTTCGGGTTTGTATACGTCGTATATGAAAAATTATTTTCAATCTGCAAAAATATATGGTTGTGATGTATCTAATAAATCCATTGAAGTAGCAAAAGCAAATCATCCTGACTGTGAATTTATAACAATATCGGAAGTCAATGATTTAAATGTATACAAAGATAAAATAGATTGTATTTTCATTAATTGTGTTATGCACCATATAGAACCAGAAGAACATTCAAAATGGCTTACAGGATTGTATAATACAATGAAAAGTGGTTCGTATCTGATAATATTTGAAATGAATATGCTTAATCCATTAGTGCGATGGTTTGTCAAGAGAACTCCAATTGACGACAATGCCACGATGCTAAAGGCATTATATTGTAAAAAATTGATTAAATCAATATTTGGAGAGGATGGAGAGATAAAATTACGTTATACCTACCTTTTCCCATGGCGAAACAAATTTTTTACTAAAATCGAATATCTATTTTCGAGACTTCCTTTAGGTGCGCAATATTATGTTGCAGTTAAGAAGAAATAATAAAACATCTGTAACTACTTGGGTAGTATTCCTTGCTCTAAATGAAAAGTAAAGATAAAAACATCTACCTGACGCACGAAAGAGGCTATGTGAAAAATATTTTCGTAACAATAGAGATCGTCATTGCGAGGAGCGCAGCGACGGCGTTGTTTGGACGCTTTTGTGCGTTTTCACACAGCCTCGAAACCGCATAATCAGCGCTGTCATTGCTGTTTCTTACTTTATAGACAGACACTATTTAATATCTATGCCTGAATACAGGGTTTTACTGGTGTTCCATATTTTTTTATGTCTGGTAGATGTTTTTTCATGTCTTGGACATGTTTTTTCATGTCTTGGACATGTTTTTTCATGTCTTGGACATGTTTTTTCATGTCTTGGACATGTTTTTTCATGTCC
>JAIROC010000573.1 GCA_031257735.1 Bacteroidales bacterium
CCGAGTTTTCTGAAACTATTCAAAGTTTTCTGTCCTTCGTAGTTTTTCAACCGGCACTCATCTTCCGAAAATACAACGTCAAGTAGCCAATGCATACTTTCGATTTTCCAATGTTCGCGGACGGTTTGCAGTAATTTTTCAGGTGTTTCATCCAAACTTGAAATGTAATAACTTGTTTCCATTGTAGTCTGGACTATCGATTTCTGTCCGATAATTACAGCACTTTCCGTGCAATATGCGCTCAAAATTTGCAACGCAGAGTTGAATTTATCTTTCACCCCTGTGGAGCGTATGGATTTCCCGTCAACCGCTATAATTTCACCGAGTTCTTCCACATTTTCTTTCATTATTTCTAGGATTATTTCACCAACTTTTTCTGCGTCAATCATGCTTAGAATTCTTGATAATGTGGGCTTAGAGGGTATCTCTTTGATTCCAAATGCTTTTTTGAGGAATTTCGCCTTGTTTTTGCCGTAGGATACAATGTCTTCAAGTTGATCGATGCCGCACAATATCGCACACATCGTGATTATTAACACATTGATTAACTTATGTTTTACGTAGCTTGGATGCCTCTCATCTTTTATTTTTGTAAATTTTTCTTGTATCTTTTTCATCTCATCCTCATTGGTGACTCCTTATAAAATCACTAATCCTTACTGTTTTTCAACTCAAATTCCTTCTTACTTCAGAAAAATTGGCGGGTTTATGAAACGGACGTGAATCACATCTCAATTCCGAAACTGCGAGATCTGGTTTGTTCCAGTTTTTGTGCTTCCCGCATTTCTTGAATTTTTTGCATTTGAAATTGTTTTTCTTTCAAGAAATCCTCCTGATTAAGAAAAGCAATGCGTGGTGCATGTGGATTAATTTCTGAATCGCCTCTGTTTTTCACGACTGAAATAACCGAAAATGCCTCATGCATAGTTTTTTTATTATTCAGAACATGCACATTTTTTGCAACCAAATGTTCCGAAAGAATTTCCGCTTTCGCAGCCAGTTCATGAATTTTTTCCTTGGATAAATCCGTTATATTTTCCGCTTTTTTCAGTGCCTGAAAACACAAAGCTTCCCTGATGCTGTCGTGCACAATTTCAATCGAAGGTTCTTTCAAATCAGATGCGTTCATTTTCCGATGAGCAATTATGCTTGCATATTCGTATGTTAGATCGCCTTTGTTGAGATCAAAGGTTATATTGTGTTTTCCGCAATAGGCGTATACCATCGATTTTGATACATGGGGTGCATACTCGAAATTGTTCAAATACACCTCTTTTCGAAGTTCATAATCTTCACGTTTTTTGTTGAGATCCACATAGTAAGCAACGCTGTTTCCTCCATAATTTTCGATTCTATTCGTTTTCATATTTTCGAGTTTTCGGAAAAAATTCATTTCAGCAGTTTTTGCCTTTTCTTTCATTTGCTCCGCATAGGTAACCTGATTTTCCATTCCTTTTTTGGAAATGAAATATTCGCGAGATACTTGATTTACGAATTCTCGATGCAATGGATAATTCGCCAATATTTCCTTCGCCAGATCATTGCGAATTTCGCGAATTTGCGTATATTCGGCATATCTCGGATCCCTAGTTATGTTGAAATTCTGGTTTTGCATTTTTTGGAGTAATTCCCGCGATTCCTGCGAAGATTTTGCATACAATTCCACGGTATTTTTCGCGGTTATTTCAACGTTAGTTAACGGACGTTGCCTTAGACCAACGGATATTTCTAGTTTCTCCTTTGTTATTCCAATTTGATTCAAATACAGTTTGTGGGAATCGTAGTTTTGTGCAATTTCTCTACCAAGCTCTGTGTTTGCATTTTTCAATTCTTGATACTTTGCCCAATCCTGTTTTCCGGCATGTATTTCCCGGAGCGTTTCCGCCATTTCCATCAAATTATTTTTGTACTCATAAACTCTGGTTTTATTCGAATTATCCTGCAGGCGATAGTCTAAAATCGAATCCTTGTGCCGATACTTCGAAAGGTTATCCGCCAAGGATTTAAAATTTCGGAAATCCGACGTTTTGTAAAACATGGCCACGTCTTTTTTGTGACGAGTCATGGCCACATAGGTTGCGCTGGCATCCATCATTTTATCCACGACCACAATGACATTATCTATCGTTTTTCCCTGTGATTTATGCAACGTCATCGCATAGGAATGATCAATTTTATCGTATTCAGACGTATCAATTATGGTGTTTTTTCCGTTTTCCAACTGAACATGTAAAAAATATTTCATATCATTTTTTGCTGCGCCAACTATGACGGCAAACTGACCGTTTTTAATGTCGTATTTTTTGTTATTTTCTAAAAACATAACACGCTCGCCGATGGAAAAATTCCTTTCGTTGATTTTTGCGATATCTTCGCTGAGTTCTCCTTTTTCTTTTTTCAACAAACGAATTTGTTCATTTATTTTTCTACAATCATCTTTTCTATAACAAAGTACCGAGACGCTTCCTTGTTTTTCAAATTCCAAATATTTATTTGCAACAACATTGGCGATTTTTTGATCTTCAATTGCGTGAAGTTTTTCGTTATTTTCGTATTTTACCAGACCTGCAAAAATATTTAATTTTGCAAATTCGTTGCTGGCTTCTTTCATCCAATCCACTTCCTGACGACGTATTTCACACAACTCGAAAACGCCCTGTTTTTGCTCTTGGAGCATTCTGCTAAAACAGTCTCCAGAAGCAATTGCTTTAAATTGATTATTATCTCCAACGGCGATAATTTTTGCGCCAAATTTATTGGCCGCATCCAGTATTTCTTTCCAATCGGAAGCTCCCACCATACTGGATTCATCAATGACGATCACGTCGCCGGATTTCAATTGGCTTTTTTCATATCTTTTCAGATCTTGATACCAATCCAATTGCTTTAGAATTCCGTCGGTTACCACCGAATCAAACGATAAAAATTCCTCTTTAGCGGCCTCGTAGCTTCTCCATTCATGAGTCCAGAATGCAATTGTTCTGCTTTCTATTTTTGCGTCATTTTCGAGATTTTCCGCCGCCACGGCCGACAGGCTCATGCCAACAACTCGCGCGCCATTTTTCCCGTAAATTTCTGAGATTGCCCGCACAGTTGTTGTTTTTCCTGCTCCGGCTCTTCCTATCAAAATGCTGAAATTCTGTTCGTCGCAAATTCCCGTAACCGCCGTTTTTTGCTCCTGGTTTAGATACGAATATTTTTCCAAAACCTCAGAAATGATTTTTTCTTCACAGCTAATATTTGGAGATTTCGAAGAAATTTCTTCGAATCTTGAAAACACATCCGACTCAAGTTGCTCGTACTTTTCTCCGGTGTATAATTTCTCTCCGCGATGATTTTCCCCAACGAATTTTGCTTCCTCCAATGCTCTATCAAAAATAACCGAAATGCGTTTTTTATCCACTACGCGTTTTGAGATTTCTTTCACCATATCCTTTTCGGTAAAAACCGCTTTTGTTGCATTCAAACAATCTAAAATTATGTTTGGATTTTGCAAAAGACGCTCCTCATTATTTTTCGCGATTTCCAAGTTTTCACGAATGATTTTGCTATTGTTTCCCAGTTGATCGCTGTACCAACCGCGATGTTTGGTCGCCTCCAGTTTTATGCCCAAATCCTTGAAACTTTTCTCGGTGACGCGATCGTCAATGCCGGCGTTTTCAAGATGGGCATTGACAATATCTCCCCACAATTTGCGAGTTTCCAGCAATGATGATTTTGTGCAAATTGCTTGATCTTTTTTATTTAAAAATTCTCCATTTTCTCCAATTGCCCGGCGACTAACAAGCAGATGCGCATGCAAATTTCCATCCGCATTATGTATTGCATATGTCGTTATTAGATTGCGGCTGGTGAATCGCGTATTGACGAATTCCCGCACCAACGCTCTGTTCTTTTCCAGAGATAATTCGTGGGGCAACGCCATTGTCAGCGACATCGCTGTTTGCGCATTTGATAGATAAGTCATTTTCGTTTCTTCGGTTTTATAGCGACCTTTAACATAGGCGTCTTCGAAATTTTCCGCCGAATTCCAAACTTGCAAATCTCTATATTTGCTGTGTTCAGGCGCAAGCGTTTCTTTCGCAATTACCTCCGATGCCTTATGCGAATAATCCGCTATTTTTGCACGACGATCCTCCTGCAGTTTTTCTCCGCAAATGTATGCGGCGGCTTGCACCGAACTGCGTCCGCTGCTTCTGCTAACAAATCCCACATGCAAATGATATATCGCCATTCTGTTTTCACAAACATTGCCATATTTGGAGGATATCACATTTTTTTATTTTGCAAATTGCCCTTTGGCGCGGCTAGCTAAATTCCTAGGTCATTTTTTAAATGACCTCATAAGTGCGCACTCCCGTCTTTCGACGTTTCGTGATATTTGATGTTTTTTCGTGATTTCTGTCGGAGAGCATATCAAAAAATATTGCATTTGCGCAATTCCTATTCTATGCTATAGCTGTTTAATTTGGAGAAAATCATGAGAAGCGCCAATAAGCTTGAAGCGATAAATCAAAAAATTGCCGAACTTACCAAGCAACAGAAAGCTGTGGAATCTAAAATAATTAATTCACTTTCTAAACGTATTGCAGCTATTTTAATTAGAAAACGTTTGACCAATATTGATGTTCCCGCGTTTCTAAAAAAAATCGAAAATATAATTGATGAAATGAACGCGAAATAGGGAAAATCCGCTTTTTAGCGTGGTATAATTATTCGAAAAAATAAGAGAATGACTGTGCCTGCTAATTACACAAATATAGAAATCAAGCTCAATCGCCTTTACTCGCAAAAAGCTGTTTTGGAGCATAAACTAAAACGATCTGAAAACAATTTTAGAAAAATGCGCACTCGCACGCTAATTCAAATGGGCGGACTGCTGGAACTTACCCCTCTTCCCGCAATTTGCAACATCAACATCGGCGACGATCTGCAGATCGATAAACCAGACAACGCCGCCATTTTATTGGGAATACTAACCGACTTCGCAAATCAAATTCCCGATTCCATCTCCAGCGAAAATTTGCAAAAATTTGGAAATATCGGAAAAAGCCTGCTGAAGAAAAAATTTTAATTTATGCCCAGAGGCTTCAGTGTGATTTTATGTTTCAAATAACTGTCCAATCTTCAAGATTTAGCCTCTTTATTCTTGAAAAATGCTTCATATTACAAGTTATTAGCGTTGCATTTTCTGCAATGCAACAGGCAGCAATTAGCATATCCATATCATCCAACAAATCTCCTCTTTTCTGCAATTCGCTTCGGATCTTGGCGTATTCGAATGATGCTTTTTCCGAAAAATACATTACACTCAGACGTTCTATAAAAATCTCTACAGCTTTTCTCAGTGTTAATGATTCTTTCAACATGACTCCGGTAAACAATTCAGCATGATTGAAAATCGTAATAAACAACCTGTCTTTTTCATGCCTGATTACATTCTCAGCAATTGCTTCTGCTATTTTCGGTTTTCGTTTTATTACATAGCTGCAAATGCAGGTGTCGAGAACATATTTCCTCATATTTCAATTTCTCTTGCGGGATTATGGTTTCTTTCTATCTCAAAATCAGGTGCTCCAATGTAAGTATCGAAAAACTTGCTCCAACTAATGGAATGCTTGTTTTTGATAATTAAAGTGTCTCCTCTTTTAGAAATTTCGCAAACCGTTCCCTTCAATCTGTATTCTTTAGGTATTCTGATCGCCTGGGATTGTCCATTTTTGAATATTGTCGTTTCCATAATTAATTCACTCCGATACCTGTAGAGATAGTATATATTCACAATATATATTTGTCAAGCGTTTTGTATGCTGAAAAATAAAAAAGGGAGGAATCATCCTCCCCGGTTTTTGTTATTTTATCTGACATTTCAGATTTTTCTTCCTTCCGGATGCAAAATCCAGTTCATGGCTTTGTCTGCCAATCGACAGGCTTTGAAGATGTAGCTGGAGTCATTTTCCAGGCATTCTATCCAGTTTTGCAGGTAACTGATATCATTTTGGCTTGGATTGCTTCCGCATCCCACAACTCGCCCCACCAGAAAACTTGTTATTAACCTTCCGGAGAAGTCTGTCGATTAAGCGGCGAAAGCAATTTTTTCAGCTTTAAAGAAGCTGATAAGTTTTTGTTTATTATTTTGGATGGTATAGGCGGCGCGACGAGCATTTTCAAAGAATTCTTTTTTGCTTTTGCAGTCGCCATGTTTTTCGATTTCACGTTTTAATGCGCCATTGAAATATTCGTCAGGGTTTCGTTCCGGCGAGTAGGATGGAAGATAAAATACCTCGATTTTATCTCTATTATCAGCGATCCATTTCTTGAACAGCCTGCTATGATGCACCTTTAGGTTGTCCAATATAAGGAAGACTTTGTGTCCGATCGTTTTGATCAGGCGATTACAGAAAATTTTAAGCTTCTGCTGTGTCATATTGTCCTCATAGAGCGAAAAACGGAGTTTTCCGTTGTTGGATATCGCCGACACCAAATTCACGCGATATTTATTGTTGTGGGAAAGTTTCGTCACCGGCGTTTTGCCTCGGGGAGAGTATCCGCGGGTATAATTGCACTCATTTTGCACGCCGGTTTCATCGCCCCAAAAAATTTCGCCTCCCTCTCTTTTCGCTCGCCGACGGATTTCGGGAAACTCCTAGTTCAACCACTTTTCAACCAACGCTTCGTTCTGCTGGCGATTGTAAATCACCGGTCTTTGCGGCGTGAAATTCCAACGTTTTAGGTAATCGTCAAGGGTTGCTCGACAAATTTCAATCCCCATTTGTCCTTTATAAGTTGCCTTATCAGTCTGTTGTCCCATAAAAATCCCCGGTATTTATGGGTATCAGGAGTTGTCTCCAGAAGCGTTTTTTGAATTTCCTCTTCCTGCTCAAACGTCAAAATCTCGTTCGAACCCACAGGACGTCCCATCTTTTTAAGTGCTATCGCTTCCATCCCACTGTGCCTGACAATTTTGCAAACGCGCTCAACATAATGCAACTGCACGTTTAGATCCATTTATATTTTCGGGCATTTGTTCCATAATTTTAGCTTCATCGCAATTTGCTCTCTCATAAATGATTGCTCCTGCGGAGATAATTTGCGCATATCTATCGTTCCGTCTTTATTAATTTTCATCTACTCACTTCCATATACAACTTAGATTTAGTATACTTAACTTGCTGTTGGTTTTTCAATAACTTGTCGATAAACTTCTCCGGAAGGTTAATATTTCCGCCACCAATTCTTCAAAAGCATAGTTTTTTGACCCCGGAGAATTCACACTTTCACGATTCAATCTATGTTTTGCTCCGGTTGCATGTCCAATTTCGTGAAGCGCAGTTTTATAAAAATCAATTTCGCTCGCGAACCGCGATCTATTCGGTAAAATGATCAAATCTTTTTCAACATCATAAAATGCTCTGTCCGAGCGAGTTGATTCTTTTAATTCCACATCGGAATTTCTTAAAATTTCCTCGCATTTTTCGATGGGATTAAATGCTTTTCCCTCATATTCCAGTGCTGGAGCCCCTTCAATTTGTTCGAAATTGAATACTCGAAACCATTTGGTGATGAAAAATGTTTCTTCTTCATTTTCTGAATTTTCTTCTTCATCTTTTTTGGCTATTTTTGCCGAATACTTGATAAGTGAGCTTTTGCTACCCTTTTTGATTTTCCATCCTTTTTCTGTGGCTTGATGAAACGTGCAATATCTTGGATCATCGAACGAACAAATCGACAGGGTTAGCAAATTAATTCCGCCGTATTCGTGGCCGCTAACTCCGTTGCACAAACGAAAAATGCTGGCAGACCAGGGTCTTAGCCATGGCGCTGTCCCTTCTTTCATCGCTTCAATTAACATCTTCGCCACCTCTTCATGTTGCCTATTAACGCTCATATTTCAGTCCTTTCCTCAAAAAAACATCACTTTTGTTCCGCATAGCTAACGCGGCAGCGGAACGCACGGTCAAACAACAGAACTCTGATAATGAGAGCAACTGTCAACACGGGAGCGAAGCGAATGGAGCGGGCAGACGGTTGCTCTAATGTCAGATTCTGTTATGACCGAGTAAGTCCGCTGTCGGGTTAGCAAAAAGGAACAAAATCATCTTCGTAGAAGATTCCGATTAAATGAAAAATGAGATGTATTAATTCAGACAGAGGCGAGACAACTTTTCTAGAAAAATCCTGAAAAAGCGTTCATAATGTGAGATTTCTCAGTGGGATCTCAACGCCTCTATTTCAGAAATAGAGAGTCCAGTATGTTTACTTATAAAAGTTGCAGATACGCTATCATCTCGCCCATTTAAATCTGAAGGCTTGGTCTAGAGATTCAGTAATGGTGTAAACTCCTTTCGGACTTGTCGGTCTGAAAGGAGTTTACACATGAGTAATGTTACAGCATACGAATCGTTAAGTCATTCGAAATGGGATTGCAAATATCACATAGTTTTTGTACCGAAATGTAGGAGGAAAAAGTTGTAAGGAAAGATCCGAAAGTTTTTAGGTCCTGTATTTCACGAACAGGCGTCGCAGAGAGGAGCGACAATTATCAAGGGAAACATGGTCCAGGATCATGTACATATGCTAATATCAATTCCGCCGAAGTACTCAGTTGCAGAAGTGATATGCTATATCAAGGGGAAAAGTGCCATGGCTGTTGCCCGACAATTTGGAAACAAGAAGAAAAATTTCAATGGAGAACAACTGTGGGCCAGAGGATACGCCGTTTCTACGGTTGGATTTGAAGAGCAAACGATCAAAGATTACATCAGACATCAAGAACGTTTAGACGGACTTGATTCCGGTGAAATTAGTGAATTTTATGTTAAGAATTATTGGCAGTCTTTGAGACTGCTCACATCCGACAAGCTCCCGGCTCTGCCGGGACGTTATGACTCTTGGATTTTTTTGCCTTTTGTTAAATAAATGATCACCCGCGGCAAGCCGCGGGAAATCTACCTCAAAAGAGATTGAATAGAAACCAAAACTTACCAAATTCCATCTTTTTTGGCATCGGTTTGAGACAAACATTAAATATCATCTAAAACATGTTTTACAGACCTGTGAACCACCCTCTTTTCTATGTCCGAAATTGTAGCCGTCTTGTCATGCCCGGCTACTACTTCTCCTATATCAAAGCTATTCACAAATTCCACAAATTGCCCTGACAGAGGCATAGAAATATTTCTATTTAAAAACATCGATCTATAACTTCCTACCAACCATTCCATCCAAATTAACCTATCATTTGTATCTAAATTAAGAGGTTGCATAAGATTTAGTAATATTATTTCAGGCTGAGAAAAGGCATGAAACATCCCGTGCGGAGCTAAAGAACTCCACACACGAAACGCAAGATCTTTTTCTACTCTCACATGATCAGAATACGCTACTTCTTTGAATATATCATTAATTTTGATTTTATCTTTGCAAGAAATACTATGCGATAAAGCAAACCGTTCAAACGATGGGCTTAATCTTTCGAACACGTACTTACTGCGTATTATTGAAGAGGCTTTATCACTTATGTGTAATACCTGAGATAATGTTGGCAGCGAAACATTGAATCCTGAATCAAGCGACCATTTTAATAAATTTCTGTTAGAAACATTAGAACGAAAATCTCTTACGACTAATGTTCTCATGACACCAAGAATACATTCCATAAAAAAGTTTGAATCAATCTTCGACATTTTTGAATTTTTCGGAAATAGATGTGTTATAAACAGAATCTCTGTATCATTGAAATTATGAAACATACCTTCAGGTAATAAACGTCTGACTGCTTCCATACAAGCCGTATTATCCATATAAAATGGACGAGATATATTATCTTTATTTAAATAATCCGCAATGTCTATGGGAATATTTAACAATAGATCTCTCACACCTTCACCAGTTGCTTTCAGACCCAACCTATCCACCACAGGCCTGATTATTGATGCCAAACAGCTTAAAATATTAACATTGCTGGCCACTTTATACGACTCTAAATCACATGACGTTGGGAACAAACGACTTACAATGCTAAAGTCAATCAGATCCAAATCACTAAAGACACCTCCAGGACAACATTTACTCAAAACTTTCTGCATCTCGCTTATAAATAAACGGATCGGCAAAACCCCTGACAATTCACTATACAGTCGACTTTCCAAGCCGTTTTGTTTTAGAAATTGAAGTAAAGGCTCATCATAAGCAAAAAAAGGCCTAAAAAGCTGACCAAGCTCTGCTTCTTTTGCTAACCCAATTTGTTTTTTTCTACATTCGATACCTCCTTTCGAAAATGCCACAGCTCCTAAGAACGTATCACTACTCATCGAAAAAGCTGCTTCACAGCCCAACAATGCCGTAAACAACAACAATCCCTTTAACACATTCCCTACACTCATCTCCGTTCTCCTTACTGATTTATACATATAAAAATCTCATTTTCTAAAAATTACAAGCAAATCTACAACAATTAATCAGTAACACAATAATTTCAAAAGATAAAATCGACCATTTTATCGAATCTTTATTGTCAAAAGCATCAGCAACTTCCAACGCACACAACGTTAGAGGAACAACAACAGCACATCCCGACTTTAGTCTATCTTTCCAAGTTACTCTAAATTCGTTCAATCGTGGAACTAGAGCTTCTGTAGCGGCACAGTGATGAATGACCATACCTTCTAGTGCTCCGGCAATCGCTGGAGGAGTACCATGCATTACCAAAGCATTACTGATTGGAATATTACCACCATTCTGAACCAGATTTCCAATAATATTGGCAGTTACTGTATCTAAATTTTGCGCATTCAATACCCCAATAATGGCATCCAATGTATCATTAATTTTTTCTTTCCACCACGGAGATCCAAAGATACCAGCTGGTCCAATACATTCATTAATCCGATCATCATACTCGGTCAGTATCGGTAAAAGAATGTTAACAACATTAAGAGGAACACCTGCTGCTAATAAAGCAGCATTTACTGTAACGAACGGCACAGCAGCTCCATTAACAGTGGCAACAACTAAACCATTCATCCTTCCAAACAGAAGATTGCGCATATCAGCTTGAATAGAAGCTACTTTATTGTTAATATCTCTAGACGCAAATTCATTAGCCGTCCCTAATGTTGTGCTTACAAGGTCAACAACGGCGGAAGCTTTTTCTATACAAAAAACATTACACTGAAACACAAAACTAAAAAGAACACACCACTTCTTCACAAAAACCCCCTTCACACACTACAACAACTCTAAGTAGTATACAATAATCTATTCGAGATTACAATACGCAGTGTGCAAGTGTATTAGTTCATGTATTAGTTCAGTAGATGTGAGACCAACCTCCGCGAGTTATTGGAAGCAATATACTCCCCCCCCCCCCCCCCCCCACCAAGGGGGGGGGGGGGGGTATTTTTTTTATTAAAAAAAAGATTTTAACAAAAACAGAAAAAATAACC
>JAIROC010000621.1 GCA_031257735.1 Bacteroidales bacterium
TTCCGTTCGCTAGGTCATTCCGCTGCGCTCCATTCCCACGCTCACTGCAGACACATTTTTGCGGTTGCTGGAAACCTACGGTTTCCTTTATCGCAACCGCAAAAACGTCATATACAGCCGGAACGTTATACGCCATTTGCGCCAGTTTTTTTGAAATTTATTCAAGAAAAAATATTGACAAAGTTTAACAATAGTATATAATGATTGTTACTGGAGGAATTTGAAATGAAAACTATAGTAATTTGGTTTAGTCTTTGTATTATGGCAACTTCCGTATTTGCACAAATGCAATCGGGAGGAGGTTGGTCAGTAAAATCATTTGTTGATGAATTCGGAGATCCGACTGGTTCTACTTATTACGAAACTTATGTTCAGGGAACATATACAACTGATATTGCGAAAAACACGGGAACTGGAAGAATATATTGTTTTGCGTACACACAAAAATCGTTTGGTGTCCTTATTACCAGAAATGGAAATCCCATTACATGGTTTCTTCCAATCAAAGACCAGTTTACTCTTGCGATAAAAGATTTAAATGATGGAAAAACTTACCGTTTTCCTTGCATTGGTATTCAGAACAATCAAGAGTTTTTATTCTCGCTGACTGGAGATTTAGCTCGTTTGTTACATAGCGATCACAGATTACAATTTGCCTTGTCTGAGCAGATGCGTAATAGTCCACTTCTCGTTGTTGCGAGTTTTACTATGACCGGTGAATTGCCAACAGGAGGATTGTAGAAAACCAATTAATGTCTCAAATAATTTTTTCATGCTTTTCAAAAAAAGATGCAAAAAACGCAACGGAATGCATCTTGTTTTGTATGTATGTCATTTTGACCCACCGTTTTGCATGGCAAAGGTTGAAATTCTGGATGATATTTGGGAAAAAGTCATGTTTTGGACTACTGACAAAGGGCTTGACATATAGTTCGTTTTCTATTAGAGTAGCGATATGGATTTCTTGACTGATACAACCATTGGGTTGTTTATAATGATTGTCGCTCCTGGTTTTATCAGCCTAAAAATCTGGGGCTTGATCCACCCAAGCAGGCGTATCGTTTTCTCTGAAGCACTTTATGAAACTGTTTTTTATGGTGTTCTTAATTATTTGCTCTTTGCTCGTTGGTTTATGGCTATTGTTTCAGCCTCAGCCATAGTGCTAAAAGTATGCGTTTATATCTTTTCACTTGTAGTTATACCTATTTTCTTGCCAATTATCTGGAAGTTGATTTTATCCTGTAAATTTATAAAGAATAGAATAATTAATCCTATGCCTAAAGCATGGGATGTGTTTTTTAGCAGACGCATACCTTGTTTTATGATAGTTCACATGAAAAACGGTCAAGTTATTGGTAGTCTATATGCTTATGATTCTGTTGCATCGTCATATCCTGAAAGTCAAGACTTATATCTGCAAGAGATATGGGAACTTGATAATGAAGGTAAATTCATAAAGCGGATAGATGGAACATTGGGATTATTGGTGAGTGGTGACACGATAGATTATATCGAATTATTCCACTGTACCGAAGGAGAATAATATATGGAAAAAGACAGAAAAGACATCGGTTTTGGTTACACTCCGGACATGCATCTTGTTGGTGACAGTTATCAGCCAATACCACCACAAGGAGTATTGGCTAAATCTTTTACGCCTCCGAAAGGCGGAACAGGAGCTAGAACCATTGAATTAAAAACCGTAAATATCCCTATGGATAAAAAACAAGAGCAATAACGGTTATTGTAATGGCGCAAACGGCATATAACAGGACTGTATATGCTGCGCCCGCAGCAGCGGGCTTGGTCTTCCGTTCGCTAGGTCATTCCGCTACGCGCCATTCCCACGCTCACTCCAGACACATTTTTGCGGTTGCTGGAAACCTACGGTTTCCTTTATCGCAACCGCAAAAACGTCATATACAGCCGGAACGTTAGGCGACATACTCCTGAAATTTATCACTGGGGTACTTGAAAGAATCAAAAAATCCAACTATAATCAATAAAGGTGGTGTTTTTGTATGAATAATCATACACCTTTGGAGTATATATGCAAAAAGATATTTGTATTTTAGCAAATTCTAGGAAAAAAGGTGGTTTTTGTGTAGCAGGGAAAGATGTAACCACAAATGAATGGGTCAGAATAGTCGGCGACTCTAATGGCACTGAACTTAGTTTAACTCAAATTGCCTATAGTGATACAATGGGACAAGTCCATAGGACCCCATATGAGCCATTTAATAAATTTTTACGAATAGACTTAGGCCAATGCGTTCCTCTTAATTATCAACCCGAGAATATCTTGGTTACACCAACTCGGTGGCAACAAGTTCATATTTCAGAACCTAATATAAATCTTGACACTCCGCCTGATCTTTGGGGCAATGGTGATAGAATAAAGGCATTAGATATAAAACAAGGAAGAATTATCATTTCGCAATCTTTGTATTGGATCAAAGTTAATAATCTCCAGTTCTATGTTAATGACTTTAATACCAATCGTGCTTATTTTCAATATGGAGGAATTGACTATGATTTAGGTGCAACTATGAATCCAGTAATATTTCAATCGTTGCTGAACGGAACCATGTTGCACAATGACATAATAACGGTAAGTCTTGCAGGAGCATTCTTTAATAACTATTCAGGTCAATGCGAGCACTATAAACTTGTCGCCGCTGTATTTTGATGGATATATAGTTATGGATCAAATATACACAATTGGTTGTTCGACTCATACAATTGAAGGTTTCTTGAATATTTTAGGAAATTATAATATTGACACTATTGTTGATGTTAGGTCTATACCATTTAGTAGATATACGCCGCAATTTAATCAAGATAACTTAGAAAAAATGCTATCAAGTAAGCGAATTCATTATTTAGATTTTAGCGAAGAATTTGGTGCAAGACGAAAAGAGAAAGAAGTTTATTCTGATGGTATTGTAGATTTTAATAAGGTCCGTACTTTAGATGTGTTTCTTAGAGGAATTACTAGAATAGAAAAAGGTATTAGCAAAAACTACAGGATCGCTTTGCTATGCACTGAAAAAGATCCTATTAATTGTCATAGATCATTGCTTGTATCGCGTACTTTATCGGATATTTTGAAAATCAATATTAGACATATCTTATTTGATGGCAATATCATAGAACATCATAATTTCGAACAAAAAATGTTGAAACTATCTGGACTAGAAACAGATATGTTTATGACAGATACACAAAAATTACTAAATGATGCCTATGAAATATTCAGCAAAAAAGTTGCATATAAAGATGAGGAAGATATTGATGAATAGCATATATACTATTGGATTTACTGGAAAGACGGCAGAGAAATTTTTTTCTTTGTTGAGAACTAGTAATGCTTCTAGGATTATTGATGTTAGATTAAATAATGTTTCCCAGTTAGCGGGATTTACAAAAAGGGATGATTTTAAATATTTTATTAAAGAAATAATACACTGGGATTATTTTTATATGCCAGAATATGCGCCGACACAAGACATATTACAAGATTACAAAAAGAAAAAAATTAATTGGCAAAATTATACTGAACGGTATATAAATTTGCTTGATGCACGCAAAATAATTGAACATATCGATTATAATATTATTATAGGCGGCGTATTATTATGTAGTGAAAATGATCCTCAATATTGCCATAGAAGATTATTAGCTGAATATATACAAAAACATAATAATAATATAGAGATTGTTCATTTAAAATAAATTGTAGCAGGAGTACGTCGCATAACAGGACTGTATATGCTTCGCCGCCAGTAGGCGGCTCGGGGTTCCGTGCGGCTAGGTCATTACGCTACGCTTCATTCCCACGCCACACTCCACCCACATTTTTGCAAGCCCTAGAAACCTACGGTTTCCTTTATCGGGCTTGCAAAAACGTCATATACAGCCGGAACGTTATACGCCATTGTGCCTAAAATTATTGAAAATATTATAACATGGTTGACATAAAATAAAGAAATGGATACAATAAAAATATGGTGAACATAAAATATTATACAAAAGTGTTTTTTAACGAAGAAACAGGAAAAGAACGGTGGAGTTTAATTCCCAAAGAGGCGGAAAATATTTGTAAAAATAATTCTGTGGAAAATTGCTGGAATATTGCAATGGAATGTTATGATTGTGAATTATTCTATATGCAAATGATGGGAGTTTATATTCTGGGACTTATTGGAAATAAAAAATCATTAAATTTTTTGAAAAATACCGTGAGTAAAAATCCTTCATGGCAGGTTAAGGAATTTTTGGCAATGGCATTTGATAAATATTGTGAAAGAAATGGATATGAAAATTCATTGG
>JAIROC010000625.1 GCA_031257735.1 Bacteroidales bacterium
ACAATTTTTGCAGAGAAAACGATGAATTGCGTAAGTCTTTGTATCCTAAAAAAGAGACTATTTTGTTTTCAAAAGACGGAAGCGTAGGTACAGCGTATATGCTACACGAAAATATGCAAACCGTAACATCCGGCGCGATTTTGCATCTTACCGTTAAAGATAAATCAAAAGTTCTACCTGCATATCTTACCTTAGCGCTAAATTCCGAAGTTGTTAAGCAACAGTCCAAACGCGACGCCGGCGGTTCAATTATCCTGCATTGGCGCATTAGCGAAATCGAAAATGTGGTTGTGCCGATTGTTGATTATGATATTCAACAACAAATTGCCGAATTAATCGAAAAAAGTTTTTACCTTTGCGAGGAAAGTAAACGGTTATTGGACGAGGCTAAAGATATGGTGGAAAAGGAAATAGGAAAAGGAAATATAGAATATTAATCAATTAAAATATAATGTTATGGCAAGTAATCCAAAATTAGAATTTTACAAATTCTCTTTGAAACACACAGATGATAATAGAAAAACATTTAGAGATTTTGCGATAGAAGAACTAAATGGAGATGCAAGTATGTCCAATGACAACATATTTGAGTTATGTTTTCGCCATTTTGTAAAGCAATTTACAGAGGGACACGCTAAAAATAAGAATAAGCAAAAAACAATTACATTCATTAGCGATGAATCAAAAAATCCGTATGTAAAGTATTACCCTACTCTTAATAAAGCAAAAAACACATTATCAGGAGTTATCAATGGTGGTCCTTATGACAAAGAAGCAATTGTGTCTGACACTACAAATAATGAGAATAATTCTACACTTGGCAAAAACATGTCAATTTTATTGCCATATTTTATTTTCGCATATTTTCCATCTGACCATTTTGAAGGTTTTTTTATTGTACATTCATATAACAGGGCAGATTCTATAACTGATGTTTTCAGAAGTTATGTCACAGAATTATTTAAAGGCAATAATTATAACAAAGCAATTCCAATGCCTTTTTGCCCTAAAAACTTTCAAGAAGAATGGAGAAAGGGTGCAGTAATTCAAGATATGATCTTTTCGACTGCTGTGATAGATAACCAGCTATCAAATAATCCAATATCAAATAATTTTAATGAATATAATGTTGAGATTAAAATAACACCGAAAGTTGCAAAAGATAAAAATAAACCACAAATGCAATCCATTAATAACATTTGGGATATTTTTAAGGCAAAAGGTTATAGTAAAGGTTCTGACGTTATAAAAATAGAGGATTTTGAAAAACAAAAAATCGTAGCAAAGAATGAAGAGAGAAAAACGACTAAAACATTTCAATGGAATTCAACTGAAAATGAATTTGTCCCTGTCATTTATCTTAGAGATGTAGGGGTTGCAGTGTCTGAAAATGGTATACCTGATTTTGAACAACTGAAAATATATTGTACAAGTTTATTTGACAGTGAAATTCTTAAAGAAATAAGACCAGACAAAAATGTCCATAAGAATATTTAATTATGTCAATCAGCTAAGGAATAAAGCCTTAGAGTTGGAGCGTAGAGACATAAACAACAAAGAGGCGACTTCTTTTTTGGAAAAATACCAAAGAAGACTTATTTGCATAATTCCTTCTGTTTTATTAGCGTGGTTTCTGAAAGAGGGATTTCCTAGTAGTTTTGTAGAATATGTATCAAATGCTTTATCAATACTTATTGGATTATTTTCTACTGCAATTATTTTCAGTTTTGATAAATTTTACGACAAAAAAGATTTGACAAATGCAAGTTCCGTTGAAAAGTTGATAGATGTACAATCATATAATTATACAAAACAATTTACTTATATAACAGGGTATAGTATTATTTTGTGTTTGTTTGCGCTTGTATTTTTATCTTTCAGTTCTTTGTTTTCCGAATTGGCAAATATAAATATTTATAATTATAAACTTGATTTTCACAATATTACTATTAAAAAAATAAAATACTTCTTTGTCATTCCTGCTGTTATTTTACAGCGTTTTTTAGTATTGTATTGGCTTTCGAGTATTATATACAATACGCTGTTTGTGATTGGAAGTTTAGTTAAATATATGACATTAAAAATGGATAGATAATTATGATAGAATTTAATGAAAGCATTATCGACAAACTGATTTTTCATAAAATCAGCACTAATGGTAATTTGTCAATAGTAAATAATAAATTATACAAATATAAAAACGAGGAAGAAGAAAATATATTGAAAAATATTTTTCTAAAACCTTTCATAAGTCAAATCACGACGTATGAATTTAATCACGAAATAGATTTAAATTTGAATATTCTTTTTCAATTATCGAAATCTATTTACGATGACGAGGATTTTATTGAAAAATCTAAAGACATTTTTACGCACCTAAAAACAGTATCTAAACACCCAAATATTAAAGATGGAGATTTGTTCATTGTCAAATACGAGGATATTCTATTTAATAATGGCTATTACGAGGCATTAGGCATATACAAAATAGAAAATAAAGAGAATTTTATTGAAATTGACAGTAATAAAAATTTAATCTTCAAAAAAGGCATAAGCAATAAAAAGTTGGACAAAGCATGTTTAATTTTATTTGCAAATAAACCTTATACAATATTCATTATTGATAATGCCAATAAAGATACTGAATATTGGAAAGATGAATTTATTAATGTAAAACTTAAAAACGACTTTATAAACAACACAACACAAAGTCTTCAATTAACAAGAGATTTTATCAAAGAAGAGTTGTCACAACAATCTAAAAACTCCAAAGTCGATCAAGCCGCATTGCTCAATAAATCGGTACAGTTTTTCAAAGAAAAAGACAATTTCAATATGGGTGAGTTTGCCAACGAAGTAATGGAACAGCCGGAAGTCATCGAAAGATTTAATCAGTATAAATCCGTATGGCAGCAAGAACACGAAATCGACATTCCCGACGATTTCACCATTTCCGACAGCGCTGTGAAAAAACAGGCGCGTATATTCAAAAGCGTCATCAAATTGGACAAGAACTTCCATATCTACGTCCATGGCAACAGCGACCT
>JAIROC010000041.1 GCA_031257735.1 Bacteroidales bacterium
AAGATGTACCTTTGCCAAAAATTATCAAAGCATTAAATTACATGAGTATGATGTTCATAGAACGAATAAAACAATTAAGAGAACAGTGCCAAATGCCACAGCAACAATTGGCTGCGGCATTGGAAATGGACCAAGCCACCTGTTGCAAAATAGAAAAAGGCGAAAGGCGTGCTAAACATGAACAGGTATATATAATTGCCGGACTGCTGAAAATTGATAAGGATGAACTTTTGAGTCTATGGCTTGCCGACCAAGTTTACAGTGTAGTGAAAGACGAAAAACATGCAAGTAAGGCATTGCATGGCGTTGATTACCTGAGATTAGTAGTTCGCAACGATTATCGCGGGAACAATGATTTTTCAAAGATTTTTCAGTTCTTTGAAACGCTGTATATTAATGGGCGGTTGCAGTTGCCGCTGAAAGGGATTGTTTTTGATTGGGTATTAAAGAGTAAGAATTATGTTGGATCAATCATTTACAGCGGATAATTTTAAGAATATCTATGATATTGAAAACCGAAAAAGCAGTATCAAAGATTATTTGGGTAATGAATACAATGACATTCTTGCTCGAATTGAATCGTTGCAAAATGAAGTATCTCAAATCAAACGCAAAAAAATGGCAGATAGAACAGATGATGAAAAACAAAAATTGATTGACAATAAACAGAAAAAAGAAGAATTGACGGCAAAGAAAAAAGAGATACAACAAAATGAATTAGAAAAGATTGCCAAAGTAATTAATAACAAAAATTTCAAATTTGACTTACAAGTCAATGACGATATTTTTACAATTCAAAAAACAGAAGAAGCATTTTTTGCAATAAAACAGTTGCAATATAATATTCGTAAAACTTTTAAGGTGAAGCAAAGTAGCAGACACTTAATTTTGTCGCAAATAAAGTTGTTACTCAATGATAGCAGTCCCAAGTACGTAATTCGTACAGATATTACAAAATTTTTTGAATCTATACCACAGGATAGATTATTCAAAAAAATCAATAACAATACGCTGTTAAGCATACAATCAAAGAAATTTATTCAGCAAATTTTAGACGATTACAATAACAAAAAAGATACTATAAAATTTGAATCTGACAAAGGTGTTCCGCGAGGGATTGGAATTAGTTCATATTTATCTGAATTGTATATGAAAGACATAGACAATCAAATCTGTAATCTGCAAGATGTTATCTATTACGCTCGTTATGTTGACGATATTTTTATTATTATTTCGCCAAGCTTACCAAAGGAAGAAATAAACAACTATTTCGGTAAAGTACAAAAGATTATCGAAAATGATGAATTGACATTACACATGGAGGGCGACAAATGCGATTTGTTGGATTTATTTGTTCCAAATGTAGATGAAACCATTATTACATATTTAGGTTATGCGATTCACATAAAAAGGCAGGGCAATAAAACAACTGCACAATTTGGGCTATCTGACTCTAAGAAAGAAAAATTCCAAAAAAGAATAACAAAGTGTATAGAGCATTTTAACAATACAAACAAATACGGGATAAAACAGGCAAAACGTAATCTTTTATTATCGTTGCGATTTTTGTGTTCAAATACAAAATTGAATCAAGCGAAAAGCAGAGTAAAAATTGGTATTTTCTATTCTAATGATTTGTTGGACAAAGATTATTTTGCAGAAATTTATGAAATCGACGATTATTTGAATACACAACAAATATCATTGTATGATAAATTATTTTCAGATGTAGCTGTAAAACAATCATCTGAGTATCGAATTAAAAATCTAATTATCAGCAATGTGAATTTCAAAAAAGGATTTACCGAAAAGACACACTGTACATTTTCAAAGGATGATTTGAAAACCATAAAAAGAATTTTGGAATGAGACGGAAAAAGAAAAAGATAGAATTAAAATATAAAAAAGAAAGAGTTGTTTTTTCGGATGTATTGCCATACGAAACGCCTCTAATTTTTTCCAATCGGCATTTTTACCGTTTTCTTGTAAAGCACAAAATTCAGATAAAAGACAATGAGCTTCGTTGGGATACAACTATGTCTGACGGTGCTTTTGAATCTTTGAAACTATTGTTTGGAATAAATGTAACTACGGATAAAACGGTCTTTGTGAATATAGACAAACAAAGAATTAAAATCCCCTTTTCTTATCGTATTGCTCATAAGCAAGATAAATTTAGAGAGTTGGCAATTATACATCCGCTAAATCAACTGCAAATGGTTGAATTCTATGAAAAATACAAATATTTGATTTTGCATTACTGCAATCAAAGTAATTTTTCAATTCGCCGTCCTGATAAGGTTGCTTGCTACTTCTATTATAAAGATAGATTACACGAGCAACTGCTTGGCAAAAAGGTTGACAGCAAAGAGGAATATATGAATGAATATGAAAATCTTAAATCATATTTTAGTTATCAAAAATACAGCAACATATATAAGTTTTACGAAGATTATCGCTACCAACGAGCAGAAAAGAAGTTTAACAAACTGCTAAAATTCGACATTCAAGATTGTTTCAACAGCATTTATACTCATTCCATTGTTTGGGCAACTTTGGGCGGCAAAGAACAAGCAAAAAGTGCATTAATAAATAAACAGTCAAGCAAAGATACTTTTGGCGATTTCTTTGACGACTTGATGCAGAAAATGAATTATAATGAAACAAACGGCATTGTTATCGGTCCCGAATTTTCAAGGATTTTTGCGGAGATTATCCTGCAACGAATAGATAAGGAGGTTGAGAATGAGATGATTTCAAAAAAGAAATATCTCAAAAGAGACTATGAATGTTATCGTTATGTTGATGATTACTTTCTGTTTTACAATGATGATGAAACTAAAAATCAAATATTAGAACAATTCGCTTTGCGGTTGCGAGAGTATAAACTAACGATAAGCGATTCCAAGACAAAAACTTTTGAAAAACCGTTTGTTACAGACATTACAATTGCCAAGCAAAAAATTGACAGTTTATTTGCCGAAAATATCAAAATAAAAATCCATGATGAAATAGTTTCTGAAAGTGCAGACGAAGACAAAGACGAAAAAGACATAGCATATACAGATGAAAATATCGATAACCGATTCAATATTAAAAAATTAAATGAGTTTTTTGTCAGAAAAAATAAGTTTACATATCAACCCTAATATATTTAATGCTAAATATAAAGTAATTATCAAAGAGGCAAAAGTTGAATATAAAAGCGTTATTAACTATTCTTTAGCAAAAATATGCTCAAAACTCGAAACATTACTCAAAAAGTTTGACAGTCGTTTTAAATATCTTTCTTATTTTGTAAAACATTCGGATAAACTATCAAACGATGAGAACAAAGAAAAAGCTATCAAACTCAAAAAACAAGATGAATGCAATCTGACAAGATTTATTATCAATATTTTAGATATTGTTTTTTTCTTATATTCAAACAACAAACGGATTAACACAACCCTCAAAGTTTTATCAATTCTGAATGTCATAATACTGTATTTGAAAAATAATTACCAGTTAAAAACAGAAAAGTTGATTCGTTTTGACAAAGCCAATATTGAGATTGTATTTAAGAAAATTCAAGACGAAATAAATCTGGTAATGCAAACCACGCCTTTTAACGAACATACTCAATTGGAAGCATTTTATCTTTTGCTTGCCCTCAAAGAGATGGGTAAAGAATATGCCATTTCAAACGATACAATCAATAAATATTTGAATGTGAAACAAGATAATCTACAACCAATAAATTATATATTTTGGAATATGTTGCTAATTTCCGTACTTATATATTATTATGCTGACAGTAAAGAATATACTGAAAGTTTGAATTTCTTGAAAGAGATTATTTTAGCGAAAATCAAACATATGGATAAACAGCAAATAAGTATTTCAACAGAATTAACTCTTTTGAAAATGGACATTCTAACTTGTCCACATTTAGATGAAGATTACAAAAAGGAAGTATTAAAATTGTTCAATATTACTGATAATCAAAAACAAACAATGATAATAAATTATGCGATGAAGCAAAAATCATGGTTTATAAAATGGAAAGGATTCAATTTGAATTATGAAGTCAATGCAAAAGTTTCACAAGAGGTTTATTCATGATAAAAATATAGATGTTCGCAACAAACTTCAGTCATATTACACACATAGCGGACATTATCTTCCTTTGGAGGAAGAACTGAATACCTTTGGAGTTTGGGGTATTCTTTTTATCAATAATGGTATGGGATTGAAAGTAGAAAAAGTATCAATAGTGTAAGTAAGTAAGTAAAAACAATATGCCCGAACAACAAAACATAGAATACAAGTCCTCGTGGCACGACGACTACCTCAAATGGATATGCGGCTTTGCCAACGCGCAAGGTGGCAGGATTTATATCGGCAGAGATGATGTCGGTACGGTCGTTGGTTTGGAAGACTACAAACGCCTGATGGACGACATTCCCAACAAAATCAAAAACCTGATGGGAATCACCACTGAAGTCAATCTTTTGCAGGAAGACAGCAAACATTTTATTGAGATTGTTGTGCAGCCCTATTCCGTGCCAATTTCCCTGCGTGGCAGGTATTACTATCGTAGCGGAAGCGTGAAACAGGAATTGACAGGAACAGCTCTGAACGAATTTTTACTTAAACGTGCCGGTCTAACCTGGGATGAGGTAGTTGAGCCGAGAGCCACTTTTGCCGATATTGATGAGAAATCGGTTAAAGAATATTTGGTCATCTCAAAAGAAAAAGGAAGATTGCCCAATTTTGACAGTCTGACAACTGAAGATATTTTTGAAAAACTGCACATTGCTGAGAATGGGCAACTCAAACGAGCGGCAATAATTCTGTTCGGCAAAGACCCCTGCCACTTTTATTCCAATGTTTTTGTAAAAATCGGACGATTTGCAAAAGACGATGCCGATTTACGTTATCAGGATGTTGAAGAAGGAAATATTATTATGTTGTTACGCAATGTTTTAGAGCGGTTAGACCAGAAATATCTCATTAAACAAATTACATTTGAAGGAATGTATCGCATTGAAAAAAGTGAATACCCTGTGCCTGCTTTAAGAGAAATGTTGCTCAACTCGATGGTACACCGCAGCTATATGGGTAGTTTTTCACAAATGCGTGTGTATGACGACAAAATCAACCTTTGGAACGAGGGTGGTTTGCCCGATGGGATAACTTTGGAAACACTGAAACGCCCGCACAAGTCCAAGCCACGCAATTTGCTTATTGCCGATGTATGTTTTAAAGGCGGTCTAATTGACGCTTGGGGAAGAGGTACAATCAGTATCATAGATTCATGTAAAGAGGCAGGACTGCCAGAACCTGAATTGATAGAAGAAGACGGCGGATTTATGGTAACACTTTTCAAAGACCGCTTTTCAGAAGAACATCTATCACAAATGGGCTTAAATGAAAGGCAGATAAAAGCCGTGCTGTATGTGAAAGAGAAAGGCGAAATAACAACTTCGGTATATACAAAACTAAATGCAGTTGCAGAAAGAACAGCGAGAAATGATTTGAATAATTTATCTGATAAACAAACACTTAAAAGAGTTGGCAAAACAAATCTTGCAAAATATATTTTGGACTAAACAGGTTAATTCTTTTTTTGAGGTGCTATTGAATTTTTGAGTACTTTTGTCATTCAGTAAAAAAAAGAAGGATAATGGGACGAAAGAAATTAGAAAGGCCCAGTGCCGAACAAATCAATTCCATGATAAGCAGTATGCTGGTTCCTGCGCACATATTGGAATATTTTGAGATATGGGACGCCCACGAATACAGCGAACGCTGGGTAATAGATATGCGA
>JAIROC010000042.1 GCA_031257735.1 Bacteroidales bacterium
AAGATGTACCTTTGCCAAAAATTATCAAAGCATTAAATTACATGAGTATGATGTTCATAGAACGAATAAAACAATTAAGAGAACAGTGCCAAATGCCACAGCAACAATTGGCTGCGGCACTGGAAATGGACCAAGCCACCTGTTGCAAAATAGAAAAAGGCAAAAGTCGTGCTAAACATGAACAGGTATATATAATTGCCGGACTGCTGAAAGTTGATAAAAATGAACGGAATTGTTTTGATTGGGTATTAAATTTAATAATTAATCAGCTAAGATATGAATACAATTAAATTGCCTCAGTTAGAAAGGATTGTTTATCAACAATCAGGTTGCAAAAATAAAATTGTACAATTAATAACGCTTTCAATGAATTTGCCTGTCAATATTGTTGTAAATGACAGGAGTTCCGTTACTATTGATTTTAATGGGACACATTATTGTCTAACTTGCAATAAAGATAAATATCCCGTTGAATCTCAATATGTCCTTTTGACAAACCAAAAGCCGACAAATGAACGCTTACAAGACCAATCTGTTTTTGTCAAAGAATGGATAAAACACCCTTTGAAACAAGAATATATCGTTAATGATGTTATTGCCTCTTGGGAAAACAATTTTTACTACAAAGCAGAAAATCTCGAAGAAAACATTTGTGGACTGAGAAATCCACAAATAGGAGCATTATATTCTATATTAGGACATTTGAAACTTCCTTTGGACACTGCTACGGTGGTTTTGCCGACAGGAACTGGAAAGACAGAAACAATGCTTTCGGCATTAGTTGCAAATCCTTGTAAAAAAGTTTTGGTAACAGTTCCTTCTGATTCACTGCGAAGTCAAATATTTGAGAAATTCACAACATTAGGGTTGCTCAAACAATTCGGAATAGTCGGCGAAAAAACGCTTTACCCAATAGTTGGAATTGTTCGGGAAAAATTTACGACAACAGAATCTTTAAAACATTTTTTTGAACAATGCAATGTGATTGTTACAACAATGCACATTCTTATTGATTGTGCTGAAGAAGAACAAGAATTGATAGCGTCTATGTGCTCGAATATTTTCATAGATGAAGCACACCACGTAAAAGCGCCTTCTTGGAATAATTTTAAAAGTAAATTTCCGAAAGAGAAAGTAATACAATTTACGGCAACTCCTTTCCGCAATGACGGTCAGAGATTAGACGGAAAAATAATTTTCAATTTTCCATTAAAACAAGCACAAGAAGACGGATATTTTACAAAAATAGATTTTATTTCTGTTCGAGAGTACGATACAGAAAAAGCAGATAAAAAAATTGCAGAAGTAGCAGTTCAACAATTGAGACAAGATTTGGCAAATGGGCATAACCATATATTAATGGCACGTTGTGCAACAAAAGAAAGAGCGGAAAAAATTTTTAGTTTTTATCGTAATCATACAGATTTGAATCCTGTTGTAATTTATTCAAATTGCCCTAATAAGCAGGAAACATATCAAACAATAATCAATAAACAAACACGTATTATTGTCTGTGTGGATATGCTTGGAGAAGGGTTTGATTTGCCTGAACTGAAAATTGCAGCATTTCATGATATTCGTAAAAGTTTGCCTGTTACCTTGCAATTCGCAGGTCGCTTTACTCGAACAAAATATGACGAACAACTTGGAAACGCTTCATTTATAGCCAATATAGCCGATTTGGATGTTCGAGCCGAATTGGAAGATTTGTATGCTGATGGTGCGAATTGGAATCAAATACTATCTAATGTCAGTTTTGGAAGAATTAATGAGGAAGAAGAGTATAAGAATTTTATGAACGGTTTTGAAAACATAAGTAATTCTAATATACCGTTCAGCAATATTAGCCCCAAATTCAGTACAGTTGTTTATAGGAATAAAACAAACAATTGGTTTCCTGCAAATTTTACAAAGGGTATTGTGGGTTATGATGATTTGGAATATAAATTTCACGATATAAACAGAGATGAAAAAATTATTGTTATCATAACAGCCAAAAAGGAAAATGTCGAATGGGTAAAACATAAAGATATACAGCAATTTGTATGGAATATGATTGTTGTATTTTGGGAGACAAAAAACAATCTGCTTTTTATTAATAGTTCAGATAATGGTAGTTTATATAAAGAACTTGCCGAAGCCATTTTAGGAGATAATGGCAAAAATCCGGAACTGATTAGAGGGATAGATGTATTCAAATCTTTTCACAAGATTGACAGAACAAGATTGAAAAATGTCGGGCTTAAATATTTTATAGGCAAAGATATTCGATTTAGAATGCACGTAGGATATGATGTTGCAGAGGCACTGAGCATTGCAGAAAGACAAAAAGGAGAAAAAGCATTTGTTGTAGGTTCAGGATTTGAAAATGGAGAAGCTGCAAATATCGGAGCGTCATACAAAGGGCGTATTTGGAGTGTCATTCAAAAAGGTGATTTGAGAGAGTTCAAAAAATGGTGTACCGAACTTGGGAATAAATTAGTAAATGACAATATTAACCCTAACCAAATTTTACAAGAAACGCTTATTCCTCAATCTATATCGGAAGTTCCCGATGTATATCCCGTTTGCATTGATTGGGACGAAGAAATTTATATGGGACACGAAAATAATTTTAGATTTTCAATAGGCGGTTCTATCTCGACCATTGCAAATACAGATATTTGTATGGTAACGCCATATGAGCAGAGGCGATTATTGTTCTCTATAAAAACAGAATTTAAAACAGCCACTTTCGAGTTGGTATTATTCAAAAATTCAGCCGATACCCCTTATGATGATTTTAGGATTGAACAGATAACAAAAGAATATGTCGAAGTGTCATACGGAAATAAAACCGTTAATGCTATTGATTTTTTCTCAAAATATATTCCAACAATATGGTTTGCAGATGGCTCTGCATTGACAGGCAACGAATATGTCCAATTAAAGCAAATCATAAATGTTTATCCGAAAGAAAATATTATCGCGTGGAATTGGCTGGGAGTTTCATTGGAAAAAGAATCTCAACAAGTATATCCTAAAATAACGGATTCTATTCAGTATCAAGTAATTGAAGAATTAAAAAAAGGGAATTTTGACATTATTTATGATGATGACTATTCGGGAGAAATAGCCGATGTAATAACAATGAAACTACATTCGGATAAACTTAATGTTGGTTTGTATCATTTAAAATATGCCATTGGCGGCAAAGTTTCCGAACAAATTAAAAATTTGTACGAAGTTTGCGGACAAGCTCAAAAATCAGTTCATTGGAAACATAAAGAGGGGAAAGAATTTATTAATCATTTGCTTAAACGACAAATTAAACATAGAAACGGGCAGGAATGTAGTCGATTAGAAGTTGGAACAGTGCAAGATTTGGAAAAATTATTGTCTATCGCAAAGCAAAAAATACCTATGGCATTTGAAATTTTCATTGTACAACCGGGATTTTCAAAATCGAATGTCACAAACGAAATTTTGACTTTACTTGGTGTAACTGAAAATTATATTAAAGAAGTTGCGGGAATAAATTTGAAAGTCATTGCGAATCAATAATTGTAGTTAATTAAATAGAAACAATATGCCCGAACAACATAACATAGAATACAAGTCTTCATGGCACGACGATTATCTCAAATGGATATGCGGCTTTGCCAACGCGCAGGGCGGCAGGATTTATATCGGCAAGGACGATACCGGTGTGGTCATTGGCTTGGAAGACTACAAACGCCTGATGGACGACATTCCCAACAAAATCAAGAATTTGATGGGGATTACCGCCGAAGTTAACCTTTTGCAGGAAGACAGCAAACATTTTATTGAGATTATTGTGCAGCCCTATTCTGTGCCAATTTCCCTGCGTGGCAGGTATTACTATCGTAGCGGAAGCGTGAAACAGGAATTGACGGGAACAGCCCTGAACGAGTTTTTACTTAAACGTGCCGGTCTGACCTGGGATGAGGTAATTGAGCCGAGAGCCACTTTTGCCAATATTGATGAGGAAGCGTTTCGTTTATATCTGCAAATGGCAAAAGAGAAAGGACGTATGCCGGATATAACAGGATTGACTACCGAACAGATATTTGAAAAATTGCGGCTTAGCGAAAACGGATAACTCAAACGGTCTGCTATCATTATGTTCGGTAAAGACCCCGTACGCTTTTATCCGGGAGCATTCGTGAAAATTGGTCGTTTTGGCAAAAGCGACACAGATTTGCGTTTTCAGGAAGTAGAAGAAGGAAACCTGATCATTTTATTGCGAAACGTATTAGAGCAGTTGAATCGTAAGTTTCTCATTCGTCCGATTGAGTTTGAAGGGATGTATCGCATTGAAAAACATGAATATCCTGTGCCCGCCATTCGCGAAATGCTGTTAAATGCATTGATTCACAGAACTTATATGGGGGTATTTGTTCAAATCCGGGTTTATGATGATAAAATCAGTATCTGGAATGATGGACAATTGCCGGAGGGAATAAATTTAGAGAAACTTAAACAACCTCATTCGTCAAAGCCTCGGAATCTTATTATTGCCGATGTCTGTTTCAAGGGAGGCTTGATTGATGCATGGGGACGTGGAACGATTCGCATTATTGACACTTGTAAAGAAGCAGGACTCCCCGAGCCCGAGTTGATAGAGCGTGACGGAGGATTTTTGGTAACGCTGTTCAAGAACAATTTGACCGAAGAGCAGTTGAAAAAACTCGGATTGAACGAACGACAGATAGACGCAATGTTGTCTTACAGGACGAAAGGCGAGATAACAGGACTTGAATATGCAGAACGATATAAAATTGCAGAACGAACAGCCAGAGCGGATTTGTCGGAATTGGTAGAAAAGAAATTGCTATACAAGCAAGGGGAAACAAAATCCGTAAAGTATCTGTTTAATGCCGAATAATAGCCGAATGGATGCCGAATATGCCGAAATTAGTGGGGCAAGT
>JAIROC010000058.1 GCA_031257735.1 Bacteroidales bacterium
TGAAAGCCCCTCCCTGCCGTCCGGTGTTGTATCGCAACTTTACCTTACAGCAGGTCTCAGGTTCTTTCAACCCAGTTCATCTTTTTTAGTTCAAGAACTTACCACTCTCAAGTTAGTAATAATAAAAATATACAAAAAAGCTTTACTGAAAGCTGGGAGCGATGTATGGTAATTGATAAAAATAATTATAAGAAAAGAGTATGGACAGGCAGTACAATAACAATAGAAGAAGTAATTAAACAGATAAAAATGGGTGCAGCTAAAATATATAGAAACCAATTAACAAAATAACTAATCGACTTGATTTCATTCTATACTTATTCTAATATTTTAGTTGAAACAAGTAATAATACATATTCAAATATTTACATAACCAACAACAATACAAGCCTGAGCAATAACGTAACTTAACATAATAATCGTAAGCGCGTTCTTTGTCATTATTTTTATCGTATTAAAGTATATTAATATACTATCAGAAACAAAAAAAGAAATCGAACCAACAACAAGTAAAGTACTAACTATACTTCTATACCAAATAAAGACTTGTAATGAAAAAATGACCAGAAGACCAATCGCAATCCCGTAAATGATTATGGGAAATTTGTAATTATTTAGAGTATGTAATTTTGACATCAAAAAGCACTCTATTGATAATATAAGCAAGGTTGAAAAAATAAATGCCAAAATATTGAATTTAGCCGCCAAATCAATAAACATAAGAACATATAGAATATGTGCGGTAAGAAAACACAATATTCCAGTATACAATCTTAGTTTTTTAGCTTTTATAAGCAATATATCACCACACCATGAAAAAAACAACGCCAGAACAATCGTAATACAAAAAATTTTTGACGTGGAAATATAAAATAATGCAAGGGTTGGCATAAGGCATGTTTTTGACATGAGGCGAATAATATGCCTTTCGCACTGAATTGAAGAGATATTTATAAATGCAACCAAGCTATATAAGGAAAGTAGTAGTATATCCATATCAGTTAAGAAACTCCAATATCTTCTCGGAAATATATTGCCATGTTAATGCTGAAACACACTTGTTATCGACAAGCAGATGATGGTATTGGGGCCGTATAATAGCGCCGGCATTTGTCACTTCATAAATTCTCCAATTCGTAAGTCCATAATAATTTATCCTTTCACGCAAAATTCCAGTACTCACCATTTCATCATTTTTGTCAATGAAAATAATAGTATCAATGTTACAATTTCTAAAAGAAGATGCGCACAATGCTTCTTCCATAGCAAACACTATTTTATATGCTGCCATGGAAGCGCCTGGTTGGGCACGATATTCTTTTGGACTGACACTTCTAATTATCGATCTGTCGTTTGTAAATGGTTGCAACCAGAGAATTATTTTTGCGGCTGGTTTTATTGCCACTGCTGGTGAAAAGAGTATTGTTTTTTCAAATTGTACAGGTATCATTGTTTCTTCATTCATTAAAACTTCATACACCAATGCTCCAAGCGAAAAACCTAGCAGATATAATGGCAATCGTTCGCTTACCGCAATAGCCCTTGCATAACAATATTGAGAATAAGCATCATATATCCAATCTGACCATGTTACATTTTGCATATCTTCAAGTGGTCCGCTATGTCCTTTTAAGGTTACACGATATACATGGTATCCTGAATCAAGAAGTAATTTAATCAATGTTCCTTCCTTTGAAGGTGTACCCATCTTTGATGGTTTTATATTCAAACCATGAGCAACGATGACAATCCCTTGTGGATTTGGGACGGTTGTCTCTAAATATTGTGGTGATTCATTTACATTTTCGGCATAGAGGCTGTTTATAGGGTTGAATACAAGGCAAGAGTTAGCTATAAAACAAAGCAATAAATTTAAATACTTATATTTCATACACTACAGGATAATTTTACTTATATTTTATGTCAAGTGGTCACTTTGGTCTATCAATAATTCCAAATTAATCCTATAATATGGTATATTTTACCCGATTTTCAGTCAAAGATACACCATATATGGTATATAAAATCTGACATACCCCATATATATTTTGAAAGCTTTCCATTCTCAAAATAATAAAAGATTTACTCTTAATCTAAAACAACTAAATAAGTATGTCACAAGTTGCAAATATAGAATATTTATGGCTAAAATGTAATCAGCTGATGGGCACATCATATTCATACCCAAGTAAGCAAGTTATCAATATCGAATACACACTTTTAGCGGCAAATAAAATAGATGATAGCAAATATAAAACAGAACCAGACTTCACAAAAAAACTTGATGGTTCACAGTATATTGTCGACATTAAGCAAATTGTTAATAAAACTCTTGTTGATAAGGTTTTAAATTGTGTAATGTCTTGCGCACGGAGTTGTCATAGCTGTGTTGGAAGTTGTTTAGGTTCATGTGGTGCAAATTGTACAAGTACTTGTGGAAATTCTTGTTCCAGCACTTGTTTAAATAGTTGTTCAGGTGTATGTGGTTTAAGCTGTACAGATGGTTGTGCAAACTCTTGTCTTGGTGATTGTTCATCATCTTGTTCAGGTTGTGGTAAAGGTTGTACAAATAGTTGTGCAAATTCTTGTTTCAACGCTTGTTCAGGTAGTTGTTTAAATGAATGTGGTTTAAGCTGTGCAAGTAATTGCAAGATCTTGTTCTGGCGCTTGTTCAGACAATGGTTGTGTAGATAGTTGTATAAGTGGCTGTAGCAGGAATTGCGGTAATGATTGTGTTAATAATGCCTGTGGTAGCGGTTGCGGTAATTCGTTGTGTGTTGGCGGTCCAACAGCTTGATGTGCAGATTGCGTGGGTAGGTGTTCTGGATGCAGAAGTTGTTCTTATGGTTGTGCAGGAAACTGCTCTACAAAATGTTATAGTGAGTGTAGCAATACATGCTTAACTACATGTTCAGGTTCTTGTAGCGGACTTTGTACTTTAACATGTTACACTGGTTGTTCCTCTAAATGCTTAACCACATGTTCAGGTGGTTGTCAATCAAGTTGTGACTCAGGCTGTTCTGTTTATTGTGATTTTAAATGCACATCCGTATGTTCAAATTCTTGTAAAGAAAGTTGTAGCTCAGTATGTTATGATAAGGGTTGTACTGTTGTATGTGCATCCACATGTTTGGGTTGTCGTACGCAATGTCTTTCCACTTGTGGCAGTTCCTGTAATACAACCGCTTATGGGGCTACAAATTTTTTTAAGAATTAATGAAAAAAGAGGTAATTATAGATGATTGATAAGTTAAAAGATTTTCAAGGATTAAATGTAACCATTCATACTAATAATAATTGCACTTTAAAATGCAGATATTGTTATGAAAACAAAAGCAGATCGATAACGGAAGACAAACTTTTTTGGCATAAAACAGGAGAAAACTTAAAAGACTTTAAGTATGATATACTTTCAAACAAAGAAAATAATTGTAAAATACTTCCGTTGGATTATGCCAAGATTTTTTTAGATAAATTATGTGATGAATTTCCATTTACATCATTTTACAGAAAATACATTAAGCCTGTTAACCCTGAAAACAAACTTGTAATAGATTTTCTGGGAGGAGACTCCTTACAATATCCAGAATTGCTTGATGAAATTTTAACTTATTTTGTGGATAAACTTCAAAATTCATCCAGCAAATGGGTAAATGACATAAATACAAATGGAGAATAAGCATTTCTTCAAATGGTGTTACATTGTTAAATCCGGATGCACGAAGATTTTGTGAAAAATGGAAGGAAGTATTAAGTTTAGGTATTTCTATAGACGGATCACCTGAATTACATGATTTAAACAGGTGGTGTTTTGTCGATAATAAAAACGGAACTCCCAAAGGTTCTTGGCAATTTATCGAAAAAATATGGCCATGGTATAAAAAAAAATTTCCCTGAAAATTCTTTATCAACAAAATGGACGGTGGCTCCTAATTCTTATGGATATATTGTGGAATCAGTTAAATTTCTTCATGAAAAACTCGGAATGAAATATTTAAATTTTAATAGAGTTATGGAACAAAATGTTATAGATACTCCAGAGCAGCTTTGGGAGTTGATCCAACAATTTCAAAAACTTTTTCGATATATGATAGAAAAGAATACTGAACTCTATATTTCACCTTTTGACTACTCTATAATTTCTTCAGTAATATCACGACAAACTCTACTGGAAACAGAACCAACTTGGTCTAGGTGCGGGTTTGGGAAAATGCCCGCATTGTCTCTTGATGGTAATATTTATCCTTGTTTTAGGTTAATTCCTGGACATAACCACATGAAAAAAACAATTTCGCAAGGAACTGTATTTACTTCCCTTGACGAAAATTTAACAGATTTAATTCTGTTAAATGAAAATGCTCAAGTTAACAAATTGAAAGTAGATGAAAAATGTAAGTCTTGTTCAATTTTTTCAAGCTGTCCACATTGTGCCGCAGATTGCGTTAATAATGATTTAACCCTTTCCAAAACTACCAGCGTTTGCAATTTTCATCGGGTTTCAATATATTTTGCGCGATTGTATTGGAAAAACATAAAAAAACTTTATCCTGCAAAATATTGCAATATACAAATAAAGTGGACAGAAGACGATGATAATAATTTATTAACTTTGATATTAAAAGAAATAATGATTTAATCTACTAAGTATAAAAATAAACATTATAGGAGATGTATAAGATGTATATTTTATCTGAAATGTCAACTTATTCTTTGGGTAAAGAATATAATTATCAAGGACAGACATGGGTTAATGATACATTGACTTGCGGTTGTTTGGTTGCAAAATGTATTAGTATATTACCTTCTGATGAGGATATAAAACTAGCCGAGGAATATTTTAATAAAAAGAATATTTTATTGTCATGGATAAAAAATAAAATAGGTGATATATCTAAACATATCGCAGAAGTAGAACAAGTTGATAGTAAATTAAAAAATTTTATTACCTTGAAGCAGAAAAAATACAATTTTGGTAGAAATGTTGATTTTAATGGAGAATATTATTATATAAAGTTAAAACAAGGACAAAACTGTAAAGATATTATGTTAACTCATGTTACGCAAAAGCGCCATTATCCCCCATATTATAGGCAGAAAGTAATTCCATCGCGCGTTTCAGTGATGCCAGGTAAATTTGTGATTTTACCGCAAAATGATTGTATCCG
>JAIROC010000144.1 GCA_031257735.1 Bacteroidales bacterium
GTATCGGGTTTTACCCCGTACAGCCGCTTAAAGAGAACCGATTTCGCATCCACTGCCTTTTTCCCACTTCCCATGCCATCAGTATACTAATCTTTGATGTTCTTAAACAAGTCTAATAAAAACAGACCCATCTTATGAAAAATATCATATAAATGCCGCAATGGTAAAATATGTTTTAGATTGTTATGCAGCGGATTATATAATTTCCGATGGTGAACGACCTATAAGGCATAAAACTAATTATCAGGAATATCTTTGCAAATATTTTGGTTTTCGATTTGCTTACTGTAAACTGCATATAAAATACAAATTGTGGTTTAAAATTATTATAATCATTTTATTTCTATTCTCAAAATTATTATTGTTTATATCGGAAAAAATAAATTCAAAGCAATTATATAACGTTATATGTATCTTAAAACAAGAAAAAATCAGAAGGACTTTTTTATGAAACAGGTAATTTTATCCTTTGATGATGGCCGAAAAGACAATTACACTGTAGCATGGCCGTTACTGCGTAAATATGATTTAACCGCAAGCATGCACATTGTAACTGGATTTGTTGATGGCAGTAAAAAAGCCTCCTTTTCTCTGGGGGAGGCGGCTATGAATATTGAAAACATTAAAGAACTTGCAAGTAATGGTATTGATATTTCTTCACATGGGGACGAACATATAAACGATGAAAATGATCTGAAACAAAGTATACAGAAATTAAAACAATGGGGAATATTAAATGGACAGGACATTGTTTTTTCAAGTCCCAATTCTGAAATATACGAAGGGAATATTGCAGAATATTTACCAATGTTAAAGCATAATGATGTATGTTGTGTGCGTAGCGGTGTACAGGTTAGAAGAAATGGTCTATTGTATTCATTTTGCTATATGTTGCAAATGATAACCAAAAGCAAATTTCTCTATTATATTTTAAATAAAGATAATATAATGACTGAAACAGGATTGAAATTTATGTATTGGGGGGGGGGGGGGTGGGTATAGAATAAGAATTATTAAAACTGTTTGTGTTAAAAGACAAAATACCGTTAATCAATTGCAGTATTTAGTTGAAAAGTTAAAGGATGGTGAATGTGTTGTTTTTCTGTTTCATGGGATTGTATTTGATAAAAATTTGAATGAAAAGAATGCTTGGACTTTCAATGAAAAGAAATTCGATAGGTTTTTAGATATTCTTAAAAATGATGAAAATATTAAAGTTATTAACATAAAACAATATATTGATCTATCAGGAGTTTAAGTTTATGAAAATATTATTGAAAAGGATATTCAAGTCTCTTGCAATATTTGTTAATCGGATTTTTTCAAAACGATATGGAATGATTATTCAAGGATGTAATGGATTACAACAATTATACCCAAGAAATACATCGTATATGATACTACAGATTATACACGACATTCATCGCTTGAATTAGTAACACGCGAAATAGCTGAGAGAAATATACAAGGTTGTATTGCTGAATTCGGTGTTTATCGGGGTGATTTCGCAAAACTAATAAACGAATGTTTTCCCAATAATAAATTTTATCTGTTTGATACATTTAAAGGATTTGATAGCTGTGATCTCAAAAAAGAGAAAGAGCAAAATTTATTATTACCTCATCACCATCCCCCTAATCACACACAACTATCCAAAAAACACACCAGAGCAGCTTCCTTTAAGGCTAAGGATTTCTTCTTTGCCGGTGATTTTACCAATACAAGTGTAGATTTGGTACTGAATAAGATGCCATATCCAGAAAATTGTATTATAAAGAAAGGATATTTCCCTGATACGGCAAAGGATATTGATGAATGTTTCGCATTTGTGAGTATAAATACAGATTTGTATGAGCCTATCTATCAAGGATTATGCTGGTTTTATCCTAGATTATTGCGAGGAGGATATATTTTCGTCCATGATTATAACTGTATCCAATATCGGGGTATTAAAGAAGCCGGTTTTCGGTTTTCGAGAGAAAATAATGCGCCATTTTTCCCTCTGAGCGATGCTGGAGGAAGCGTGATTTTTATGAAATAAGTATCAAAAATATGTTTGGGTTAACCTATTCAACAAAACAATCACAGCCAGATACATTTCTTGAAATGTATGACGATTCATATCTTCAAAATATAACACATATTTCACCAATGATGTGGGGGGAACATTGTGTTGAATGTGGTGAGCCTCAATGTTATAAAACCTGTTCACTGTATTCAAAACGGATCGATGGACGCTGCAAACGATTTAGGAATGGTATAGAAAAAATACAAAAAAGTTCAGGGCTATATTCTTATGCTGTAAAGATTGAATGTCTCAGATGGGGAAAATTAGGTGCAGTATTACTACCTAATTGCCTTCCTAAACAAAAAATTCTAAGGCAGAATTACTGGTTTGATTATATAACTTCATTTGTAAAGGCTATATCATCAATAGTACCTATAAGTTTCTTTAAAAAGATGGATTATTATCTGAAAGAATTTATAACAAGAACCGAAGGGATGGGGAAAAATTATCCTGATGAATTATTGATAGAGATTAGCAATCCTGACTATGCGTATGATTTAATTATCGAAGATACAGGTGGAAGCAGAACCAGGATAAGTGTAAAATCCGGTTTTAATCGTTTTCATATCCCATTCGCTGAACTGAATTATATATCTGGTATAAGAAATTTTTTAAGTATTACTCCTCAAAATGAGGGACAGACTTTATATATCCATACCCTTGATTTTGTGAAGATTAGAAAAGAAATAAGTAACAGGCAGGATACTAAAATAAAATGCGTAGTTTGGGATCTGGATAATACCCTATGGGAAGGTATTTTGAGTGAAGACAATGAAGTGAAGTTACGGCAGGATATAGTAACTTATATAAAAATGTTGGATGAAAAAGGGGTGTTAAATAGTATCAGCAGTAAGAATGATTATAATGAGGCCTATAAGAAATTAGAGGAATGTAATATAGTGGAGTATTTTTTGTATCCTCAAATTAACTGGCATCCAAAGAGTAATAGTATCCAAGCTATAGCAAAATCATTGAATATAGGATTAGATACTTTTATGTTCATTGATGATTCAATATTTGAACTTGCTGAGGTTTCCAGTAAATTGCCGATGGTGAAATGTTACAACATAAGTGATGTTGAAGCAGCCATGAATACTGAGGCGCTGAAAATTGAAATTTCTACAGAGAGTAAAACCAGGCGGCAATCATATCGTGAAATAGAAAAAAGGAATAGTGCGGAGCAAGTATTTGGCGGCAATATTGATGATTTTTTGTGCTCTTGTGAAATGCAACTAATTATTACGAAACCGAACGATATAACTTTTGCTAGATGTCTGGAATTAATAAACCGTACTAATCAGTTAAACTGTTCCGGTGAACGCATACCTTCTGATGTCTTACATACTATGGCTATTGATACAGACCGGTATTTATGCTTACAAATGAATTGTGTTGATAAATTTGGTGATTACGGTATTATAGGTTTTTGTGTTATCAATATTAGTGATAAGGCAAGGGCAGTTTGTGAACATTTTGTGCTCTCATGCAGGGCCGCAAGAAAAAAAATAGAACAATCTTTCATTGAATTTATTATTTCGTATTTTAGAGATCAAGGATTTGAGTATTTTGCTATCAGGTGTACAGCAACCCCTAAAAATGGACAATTATTATCAATCCTATCAGAATTAGATTTCTTTGTAAAAAAAGATATAAATAATAAAAAATATATTTTAGAAGTATTAACTAAACAGAAGATTAAAAAGATTCAAATATTAAATATTATTGAAAATTTTTAATTAGTTGTATTACATAGGCCAAACAGAACATAATCTTTATTGATAACAAAACATCCATGAATACATTTTCCGTCACCATTTCAGTATACAAAAACGATAATCCACGATTTTTTATTCAGGCAATGGATAGTATTATTAACCAGACTGTAACCCCAAATGAAATAGTGTTAACTGTTGACGGTCCGATACCGCAGGATTTGAATGAAATAGTCATACAATATGAAAATAAGTATAATTATATAAAAGTTGTTCGTATAGAGAAAAATGTTGGACTAGGTATTGCTCATCAAATTGGAGTTCAAAACAGCAACTACGATTTAATCGCGATTATGGATTCTGATGATATTGCTGTTCCAGACCGGTTTGAGAAACAATTAAGATGTTTTGAAGAAAATATGGGCATTGATGTTTTGGGAGGATTTATTTATGAATTTATAGATACTATCGACACTATAGTAGCTATTCGAGCCGTACCTCTGAACCATGTTGAGATAATAAAATACCTAAAAAAACGCTGTCCGATGAATCATGTTACTGCAATGTTCAAAAAAAATGCTGTCTTAAAGTCCGGTAATTATCAGGATTGGCATTTCGATGAAGACTATTATTTATGGTGCAGGATGATGCTTGCTGGTTGTATGTTTAAAAATATTTCCGATGTTTTGGTATATGTCAGGGTTGGAAAAGATATGTATGAACGGCGTGGTGGCTGGAAGTATTATAAAAGTGAAGCTCAATTACAGAAATTTATGCTCGATAATAAAGTAATTAATTTCTTTGAATACATAATAAATGTGGTTATACGATTTATTGTTCAAGTATTGTTACCCAATAATATCCGCAGTTTTATCTTTAAGGTTTACTTTAGAAAGAGAGCAAAATAGAGGTGTGATGGCGTTTTATGATTCGTTTTATGGATATTGTTTTTTCCGGTATTGCTATAATTATTCTTTTCCCTTTTATGATACCTTTAATGATTGGGTTAAAACTAACCGGAGAACATGATATATTCTATACGCAAATACGAATTGGTAAAAATGGAAAGCCTTTTAAGGTATTAAAATTTGCAACAATGCTTAAAGATAGTCCAAATCTACCAGGCGGGCTTATTACCGCTCCCAATGATCCGCGTCTATTACCAATGGGAAAATTTTTGCGAAAAACTAAAATCAACGAATTGCCGCAGATACTAAACATCCTCATTGGACAAATGAGTATTGTCGGCTACAGGCCATTTGCAAAAAAACATTACGATTTATATTCAACTGAAATAAAACAATATATTAATACTGCCCGTCCGGGATTAACGGGTATTGGTTCCATTGTTTTTCGTAATGAAGAGGAAATATTACATTCGGTTCCTGATCGTCATTTCTTTCATGATAAAATCATTACTCCCTACAAGGGAAAGCTGGAATGTTGGTATGTCAAAAATCAGAATGTCAAAAATTATTTTTTTATTATTTTTTGTACTATCCTAGTTATTATTAATACCAGGAATATTTTCTGGCAAAGACTATTTAAAGAATTACCAGAGATGCCTCCTGAACTTAAATCATATATTGTGTAAAGCAATCAAATGACACTCAATAAAACGATAGTAACATATATCAAAAAAATCTATCCGGCGCAAAATCCGGTACTTCTCCATTGCCCGGAATTTCTTGGAAATGAGAAGAAATATCTTGCCGAATGTATCGACACTAAATACGTCTCCTATGTCGGTCATTTTGTTGCAGACATGGAAAACAAAATCAAAGAAATAACAGGTGCAGAATATGCTGTGGCTATAGTTAATGGAACCGCGGCTTTGCATATACTTCTACTTGTGGTCGGTATCAAGCCAGGCGACGAGATTATCACACAAAGTTTGTCGTTTGCCGCGACTGCCGCCGCAATTGTTCACGCGGGTGGGACGCCGGTCTTTGTTGATGTGGAACGGGAAACACTCGGTATGTCGCCAGAAAGCCTTAAAACCTTTCTTTTAGAAAATACTGAAATAAAAGATTGTGTATGCATAAATAAAAAAACCGGTAGCCAAATAAAGGCTGTTATTCCTATGCACACTTTCGGGCATCCGGTCAGAATAGACGAAATACAGAAAATCTGCGATGAATATTGTTTGCTGTTGATTGAGGATGCGGCTGAATCACTCGGTAGTTTCTATCAAGGTAAGCATACCGGGACCTTCGGTAAAGCCGGGATATTGAGTTTTAACGGCAATAAACTGGTAACAACTGGTGGCGGCGGTATGCTTATCACCGATGATGAAGTGATTGCTAACCGGGTGCGCTATCTTTCGACAACCGCCAAACGTCCCCACCGCTGGGAGTTCTATCATGATGAGGTCGGCTACAACTTGCGGATGCCGAGTGTGAACGCCGCGATTGGGCTTGCCCAGCTTGAGTATTTTGACAGAATACTCGCAAACAAAAAGGAAACAGCAATTCTATATCAACAGTTTTTCGATTCTATTAGCATTAAAAGTGTCATAGAACCGGATAACAGCAAATCAAACTACTGGCTTAACGCCATCTTATTTGAAGACAGGCAACAGCGGGATGAGTTTCTTGAATACTCTAATGATAACGACGTACAGACCCGTCCCGCATGGAATTTACTGCATACTTTACCGCCTTATCAACACTGCCTGCATACCGATACACCTAATGCCGAGTATTTCGTAGATTGTTTGGTAAATATCCCCAGCAGCGTAAGAGTGTAAAATCATGTCATCCGTACTTTCTCTTATTGGCCGTACTACTCCTCTGTTTTCCGCCGATATTGCCGCCCACGAAAGTGAGTTGCGGGAACTCATCGCTTCCACCTGCTTCCTTGTCATAGGCGGCGCTGGTTCTATCGGTTCCGCTGTAACGCGGGAGATATTTAAACGAAAACCAAAGCTGCTTCATGTTGTAGACATCAGTGAAAACAATATGGTGGAACTGGTTCGGGATATCCGTAGTTCTTTGGGCTATATTGACGGAGAATTTGCAACGTTTGCCCTTGACTGCGGCTCGGATATATTTGATTCCTTCATCGCCAATGCCCCTGGTTACGATTTCGTCCTCAACCTTTCAGCACTCAAGCATGTGCGGAGCGAGAAAGACCCATTCACGCTTATGCGTATGATAGATGTAAATATTTTCAATACCGATAAAACAATACGACAAGCTAAAAGAAAAAACGCGAAAAAGTATTTCTGTGTTTCCACCGACAAAGCGGCTAATCCGGTAAATATGATGGGCGCTTCAAAGCGTATCATGGAAATGTTTCTCATGCGCCGCTCTCTTGATCTGCCCATATCCACCGCGAGATTCGCCAATGTCGCCTTCTCTGACGGCAGCCTGTTATATGGTTTTAACCACCGTATTGAGAAAGAACAGCCATTATCCGCGCCGAATGATGTGCGCCGGTATTTTATTACGCCGCAGGAGTCAGGGGAACTGTGCCTCATGTCCTGTCTCCTTGGTGGAAACCGCGATATTTTTTTCCCTAAGCTGGATTATAATCTTGATCTGATAACTTTCAGCGACATTGCGGAACGGTATTTGGAGAGACTGGGCTATGAGCCGGTTCAAAACGCTACGGAAGATGAGGCGCGGCAGAAGGTACAGGAACTTAAACGGCAGAAAAAATATCCGGTGTATTTCTTTAAAAGCGATACGACTGGAGAAAAAGATTTTGAGGAATTCTACACCGACAAGGAAACGCTGGACATGAAACGATTCAGCACAATCGGTATCATCAAAAATGAAGCGGACTATGATCAATGGAAACTGAATTTATTTACTGAAACGATACAAACAATGCGTAAAAGCAGTACATGGAATCGTTATGAATTGATTGAATTGTTTAACCAGATGATTCCTGAATTTCAGCATAAAGAAACTGGAAAGTTCCTTGACGGAAAAATGTAAAAAATATCCCCTGACATAAGGGTGAACCGGAATGTAAAGAATACTCTTTGCTCAAACCATTTCTTAGCCTCTTGGACAAACCGCTTAACAATGCGGCCGTCTCTCTTTTGCGCGAATGTAATGGCAATAACAATCTCAAGCAAATCATTTTTAACGCGGCCAAACACTCGGTCGGCGATACAAATGATTTCATCGACAAAACAACAGCGTTCTTTCTTAAACTTTCAAAAAATGGACTTATCTTCTGGGCAGATGCTAAGACTGAAATACCGGTAAAAATAACTGATATTCCTGATTTTTGCTATCCTAACAATATCGTCTTTGAATTAACAGACTTCTATAATTTGAACTACAAGCGTTGCTACCGTAATAGCAGTCCCTCGAAAACTTCATTCGCAAATGCTAAAAAGATAATCAAAAAAATTTGGAAAACTAAAACAATATGGATTGCGCAGTGTTCACTTGACGGACAGAGAACCTACCACGCATCGGGATTTTGCTCAAATCCTTACCCATGCGCTTGAGTTAAATCTGAAAGTGGCCATGCTCTCAAATGCAACGAATTTCAACGATGAAACGATTGATCTAATCAATAGGCATAAGAACCGGATTGTTGTGCAGGTTGATTTGGATGGCGCAGACACGGAAATGCACGATGATTTACGCGGCGCAAGGCGTGTTTGACAAGGTTACAACAATCATGAAAACTGTCGCCGGACGCAGAATACCGCTGGAAGTGGCGATGAATATTTATAAAGCAAATGTAAGCTATATTGAACGCACCGCAGTTTTGGCTGAAGGCCAAAATGACCTGTTCGAGGGCTTGTATATCGCGGATAAAGACTCAGTGTTTTCCACGCTAAACAATCTGGTCCATATTACGCTACACCCAGCATACGACACGCTTTGCGGCTATACACAGGAAGAGCTTGAGTCGTGTTTCGCGCCTCTTCTTGAGGAACTAGCAGCGGCGTATCATTGCAACGTCCCAGAGACACTGACAAAAATACGGCGTTGGTATAACGGGTTTTCAACACTGGTATTTTTCGAGCAACAAACCTTTACAAACCTGTGGGTTGAAACCAAAACCGCTACATGTATCGTTGCTATTATCAAAAAATATAACAATATACAGCTCATGTTGAAATCTCCGCAGATGAAGCAATCGGATTTCAATAGCTTCGATTACCAGACTTTGAACACACAACTGCTCCTATTCCAATCAGAATACCTCACCGTAAAAAGAATTGAACAAGAACAAGTCGCTGATGAACTGATGTTTACCTTTGAGGTTTTGAATTATGAACTTCGTCTGTCGCTGATGGATTATCTTACCGGCTATCCCGTTGACAATACCGGTTCAATGCGGAGCCGCATGATAAAACAACTGCTCAACAGTGATGTAACAGCGTTTGAGACAAGTCTCAAAGTATTGTTTGCCAATATTCCTTACCAGCTTTATATTAAAAGACAAGCGTATTATCATTCCATGCTCTTACTGTGGCTGAATATGCTGGGCTTTCATGTTGAGGCAGAGGTTTCCACGATAGAGGCCGCATTGACGCGATGTGGACGTGGAAGGAGCGCGCGGTCATTGTCGCTGTAAAATACGCGAGCCAGGGCAGGCTTGAAACGCTTTTAGATACGACTATGGAGCAAATCAAGGGAAAAGGTTATTGCAATCATTACGCGGCTACGCATGAGCGTGTTGCGCAAGTGGTATTTTTGGGGAAACGAGAACTTTCACTGAATCAGAAGAAAAGTACGCAACGCCGTTTCCGTGTTACGTATTTTGTTGTTTTATTTCCTGCCTTACTGATATTGCTTTCTTTTCTTTATAAATAAACTCAAAAATACATTTATCTTCTTTGCTTTAGATGACCCTGCGGAATGTAAAATGAATATACTCAACGCTGACAATGAAGATCAGCTCAATTAAAATCTCTATATCTCAAAAAAGGAATCAAATATGAATGACCACAAAAACTATTCTCCTATACCTCCGCTTCTGCAAAAACACGTCATTGACTACATCATCGCGGAAAATGAAGGATTAAACCTGCCAGATAAC
>JAIROC010000191.1 GCA_031257735.1 Bacteroidales bacterium
AAGTCTGGTTTAATACCCCGCCCTTGATGCTGCGCAAGCAGCTACTCTGCCGCGGTTCAAACAACGTAACAATTTCAAAAATTCGGTATTAAACCAGACGGTATTATAAATTTCCTCTCAAACGAGCCTCCGATCAAGAAATTGCCCCACGTTCCAGATACCGCGCGGCTTGCCGCGCGGAGGCTCATTACCCATTTTAAATAATTTCAGCCCGATGGCGTATAACGACGTTCCGCTGGAGGCCAAGCCGCCTACTGGCCCTGAAGCGCATACAGGTCCTGTTATGCGACGTACTTTTGCCTATATTAATTCTATTGCCATATTTGATATTTTATCCAATTTTTCTAACGTATCTTTTGTTATTTGCTCTATTTTCTGATATTTTCCCGCAATTTTTTTTTGCACAGACAGATCAAAATCACCGTTTTTATCGACAGGAATAGGTATTTCAATATCGTCAACCATCGAAGGGTAAAGTTTGGTAAATTCATCTTCTCCTTTCTCGCCCTTTCTGCCTTTGGCCAATCCACGAAAAATAGGCTCTATTCTATATTTAATATACCAAATATCAATATTCTTTTTTTTGAGCTTTAACAAACCCCTATCAGCATTTATAGAAAATTTACCTGAAATTATCTTTACATATCCGGCAAATCCATTTATTGCCCATGTAAAATATTCTCCGTTATAGTCAAATGTGTTGATAAAAGCAAGCGGCTCGTGGTTTGATGCCGAATAAACAGGGTATTCTCCACTATTGATATTTCCATATTTCCTTGTATATTTTGAACTCCCTTTTTCTATATAAAAAAGGACCGCTATTTTTTCCATTTTAAATTGATAATTCAATTTAATATCTATATTCAAATTATTTATTTTTTGTTGATACTCTGCGACTTTAGTTTTTAACTCTTTAACAGGTTCATACTTTTCGAGGATTTCTTTTTGTTTCTTGATATCGATTTTTCCAGCCGCATCAACCGGCATTTGAATGGAAACATTATGCATATTCTTTAAGGAAGATCTTAAACCCCTGTCGAATCCGTAGAGATATTTTACATTCTCCAGTTGTATCATAAGAAATTCAGGCAGGATAGAATCATCTAGTATTCTAATAGCACCACAATGGTCTGTTGTTACAAATGGTTTATTCTTAGGGATGTAATTAAATTCAAAGTTACCATCAATGCCCCAAATAACAAAATCATTTGAAAAATCATCAATGTTGCTTTGTGTATGAAACGATACAGGAATTTTTACATTAGCACTATAAATGGGGATATTCCCATCAATATGTACCAGCTCTCTTTTTACCAGCCTTTTCCCAATAAATAAATCAAAATATTCTTTATTGGATAACAATATTTTTTGATAATTATTTACAGCGTTTTTTTTTTCAGATATTTCCTTCAGTAAATCGGAATATTCTTTCAGTGTTTCCGAAATATCATTTATTATCTCACTAAAAGCACTCACATCAACAGTTTTATCTTCTTCAACAATTCCCAATTCTATCTGCTCCTCTTTTGTCCACCATCGATCAACACTCCAATATACATCAGGAACAAATTTATCTATTGGCTGTATTTTACAGCGTTTATCCACATTTATTTTGGCAAATCCGCTTTTGTTGCCTTTGAAAAAAGAAAATAAAGCTACCGCTTCATTAAGATCGTTTTGATCAATGTCAAAGCGGTAAACATCCCTTGTTTCACCGATTTCGCTTACCAAATATGTAAACACGGGATCTGTTTGGATTTGTTTTTTGTCAGCTTTCTTTGTTATGCAAAGAATATATGTTTTTTTATTGGTCGTAAAAAAAGTATTTAGCGGCAGTGAAATGAGGCCGTCTATAAAACATTCATCAAGTACGTACTTTCGTAGGTTTTTATCATTTTGTCTATTTAACATACCGTCGGGGATAACTACAAAGGCTTTGCCGTTTGGTTTTAATGCCTTAATAATCCACTCCATAAATAGCCCTTCAACACCCAAGGCATTTACTTTGTAGTAGTTGACCAGTTCCCCGTCCTTTCTGATTTCTTCCTTCAAATTGCTACTACCGCTTGTCACATATGGAGGATTTGTCAGAATTAAGTCATATTGTTCTGTAATAGCATCAGAGAGTGTCCCCAGAATAGAATTGGTTTTTAACGTAAAACTGTCATTAAAAATCTTGGCAAATTGTTTTGTTAATCCAGCATTTTCCCTGATTAAATCAGAAAAATAAATAAGCATATTTGCTTTTGCCAAAATGATGGTTTTTTGTTCGTCCTTATCAAAACCTTTATCAAATCCGTGAATGGTAATTTTTGGCTTTATTTTATCTTCGTCCTTTTTTGCATTACTATTTATATCGTAAAAATATTCAAGCCGCATAATGAGCGGCTCTAAAAGAAATTTACCGACACCGCAGGCGGGATCGCAAATACTTATTCCATCCTTAATGGTGTCTTTCGCCATTTCAACAATGGCCCGCACAACCTTCAGGGGAGTAAAAAATTGCCCCCAGTTTTTCTTGCTGATACTTTCTTTCAAAAAACTTTCAAAAAGCTTACTTTTAAAATCGTAATCTATATTTTCAAGTTTACCATAATCTCTAAATTTTAACATAATTTTCTTAAAAACCGCGCTATAACCGGTTACGGCTTTCTGATCTTTGCTTACAAAGATTGTGCCATTGATAATTGTTGTATTATCAACCGGGTTTGCTGGAAATAGATTTTTTATTTCTTTACGTATTGTATAGGCATAGTATTCCAATGCTTTTTTTTCGGGATCTTCTGTTTTGTAAGAATACCTATCCAATAGATGATTAAAATTGATTCCCTCACCAAGCACACCTAAATCACTCAAATACTTAAAAATAAATAATTCGACAAACGTATATAAGCAATTCTCAGGTGTCGCCCCGCTTACTGACCATATATCTTGCCAAATTTGTTTTGCTAAATCGGTAGGATTTACAAGTTGCCTTGGTTTTATGAGATTGTTTAATTCGTTGATTGAGTAATTTATCTTTTCGATCAAATCGGCTGTCTTTTCGTCTTGAGGAATAAAATTCATTTTGAGAACTTGGTTATTTTCATCTTTAATTTGCTTGCCGGTTAAGGCATTCACCCAAATTGTCGCTTGAGTGTCGGTAGCAATAATAAGTTTACATCCTAGTTTTTTGGCAACTTCGATTTCTTGTTGAATAGCTTTATTTTGTTTTTCTTTGGTATTAAATTCCGCCGGTTTTTTGTATTCAATGATGGCGATCACGTTTTTCCGGAATACAATAATCGCATCAACTTTTTTTCGTTCAACCTCTCCATAGTCAACCTTTCTAATAATGTTGTGTTCTTTCAAAGATTTAAGCGTGGTATTCCCTATATTATAAAAATCCCATTTACCAATTTTTTCGGGATTTTTGAGTAAATTTCGTTGCAATAATTCTTCACTCAATTAAAATCAACCTCAAAAGCTACAAATTTATAGGAATACCATCAAAAAAATAGGACACTCCCTAAGTAGAAACCATATCACAACATACTCTAAAATGTCAAGTGTATAATAAATCATACATTGAAAAATGTTTTTTTATGGTTCAGGGTCGTTTTTGGGGAGAAAATTTCAAAAGTATGTCGCCTAACGTTCCGGCTGTATATGAGATGTGCCGGATTGCACATTTTACCCATATTCAAGACCTTGCAAGCGGTGTTATTTCCTTATCCTATCTCAAATAAATTGAAAAGGTGATATACTCCTCCCGGGGGGGGAATAGGCGATGACCTTAGTAGAAGCACATAAAGACAAGATCAGCGGAGTTTTATCCTGTTATGACCGGGTGATCATAAACGGAGTGGCAGGAGGGGACGGTTTCACCCGGGGATACTCCGAGGGAATGACCTGTTTTTTCAACAAGAACCATCTAAAGATGTTTGACTTTGCGACCGTGTTCAAACCGGTTACGGAAAAGATACTAGCCAACGCGCAGGAGATAGCGGCAAAGAATGGG
>JAIROC010000229.1 GCA_031257735.1 Bacteroidales bacterium
TTTCGACCTTTAGTAGGCTTAGCTTTGGCTCTTTTTGTAAAGATAGAACTCTTTTTGACATAAATAATGCCGATAGACCTTCTATTGCTTAGCTAGTAAATATTTTCGGAAGAAAGAAAGAGTGGCGGAGTTACTGTGATCGGTCGGCACACTGCACCCGCCATACTTAGTGTAGCGGGTGCTGTTGCCAAAGGAAGTATAAACGCTGCCGACAGGGTTTAACCGCAGCTACGCCAGAAGTCATTTTGGAAAATGACGTAGCTTATTAGGACTTTTTCTTAACGCTCCGATAAATCTGCGCTAAAAAAGTCCCAATAAGCCAAAGGCGTTCCCCCTTTGGAATCCCCCATGAGGCTTCCCCGAAAGGAAGCCAATCAATAAATTTTCAAGTCAAATTTATAGTAAAAGACAGATAAGAATATGGGTTACGCAGTGCTTCATTTGGACAAGGCGTCGGGCAACGACGCAGCCATGTCCGCACACATCGAGCGGACAACAGACCCGAAAAATGCGGATAAAACCCGCACCCACCTGAACAGGGAACTCATTATCCCGCCCGATGGGGTGAACAGCCGCACGGAAGCCATACAACACAGGATAGACACCGCAGGCATTACCCGCAAGATAAGCCACAACCAGGTCCGGGCGATCCGTGTCATGCTGTCGGGAACTCCCGGAGACACGCAACGCATCGAAGCCGCAGGCAAACTTGACGAATGGTGCAATGATAATATCGGCTGGCTCAAACAGACATTCGGCAAGGACAACCTTGTATCGGCAGTGCTGCACATGGACGAGAAAATGCCCCATATCCACGCTACGATTGTCCCGGTTGTAACATGCGAACGGTGTAAAGCCAAGACAGCCAATCAGGAAGACGGCAAAAAGAAATACAGGAAGAAGACCCCGACGCCGCCCGCCTGTGCGTCGATGACGTGATGAACCGCAGCAAACTCAAATACTATCAGGACAGCTATGCGGGAGCCATGAATAAATACGGGTTGAACCGGGGTATTGACGGCTCCGGGGCGAGGCATGTCACCACGCAGCAGTATTACAGGGATTTATATGCGAGGAATGAAGACCTGAAAGAGAGCATCGGGTATCTGGAAGAACAGAAAGAGGAGGTAAGCGGGAAAATTTGGGATTTGTACGACCGTAAGGACGAGGCAAGGGAGAAGTTCCTTGCAATGGACAGCCATGTCAGGCAAAAAGACAAAGAGCTAGCCGATATCGAAACCAGATTAGAAAAAGCACGACAGGAATATGAGCCGTACAGGGCGCAGGAAGAACTGAACCTCATACACGAATTGTTTCCGGTGATGAAGGAACAGCTAAGGATAGCCGGACTTTGTAAAAATATCGGGCTTGCCGTTGAAAGCATAAAATCGCTGTTTGAGGGTAAAACCCTGACGGCAAAATCCTTTCCTTTCTTTTCACCCGAACACAACCAAAAGTTTACGGCAGAAGATGTGAAACTGAAAATTGATAATGAGCCGGACAGCCCGAACAAACTGCGCCTGAATCTCAATGGAGTAAATATTTTGGAGTGGTTCAGGCAGAAGTACAGGGAGTTTCAACATGGCACAGGAATCAGGGTAAGGCAGGAAGCGAGAAAGGACAGGGGGATTAAGATGTAGGAATAATCCTATTTAACGGCTTTGCGGGATGTATTATGCTGATTTTATGCAAAATGTAGTATCTTTGCGGCTGAAATTTAATAAGGATTAGACAATGAATTTTGTTCAAATGACACAATATATTAAGCAAATGCATGATGCATTTCAAGGCTATGCAGCAAAAAAACGTTAATGGTGGATTGACTGTATATTTGCAGTTTCTTGGGACGCTGTCCCAAAGATTGGGGATAATGATAACACGATATACGCAATTATATACAAATTATATAAAAGCAATAAGCAGTTGATTGATAATTATTTAAATAGATATTCTAAAATATCATCAAGAAGGGAAGTTGCGTATATTTATTCGATGTGCAAAATCCGCTTCGCTCCTTTTGCACATCGAGCCGGAGCTGCGCTCATGTTGTGTCTTGCCGCTTCGCGGACTTCAACACGTTCGCGCCCGCTTACAGCGCGAACGTTAGGCGTCAGCGGGCAATGTGCTGACAGAAATTTAGTCTCAAATAATTATTCACAAATAACTGAAAAATGGAGTGGATTAAAAATCACTGGGAATTATTACTTGGATTGAGTGGAATATCATTAGTAACAGTCATTCAGCTCATTACGTGGTTGATTCGTCAATTTAAAAAGAGAGAAAAATACGAATATCAGCACACTAAAAGGAGAAAAGAAGAAAAAAAGCCATTTAAAGATACGATGCTGTATGGTTTTATAAGAGTTTTAATTGGATTTATAGTCGGTGGAACTTCTTTTTATCTATTTGGTAGTGTGGTCGCAAAACAAATATTCGGATTCAATATTTTTACACATAGCAATCCAACTTTCTGGGTAATAGCGTATATGTTTATAGCATTTATCATTTCAATGCTTTTAAGTTTTTTATCTTTTATAATAGAAGAGATTGATGAATATTTTTAGAAATTTCAAAACAGACTATTCTGAAGACAAAAAATGCCGAACGCCTCGTTAGGCGTTCGCGCCCGCTGTAAGCGGGCGCGAACGTTGCACGCAAGCGGGGTGACAGCGCAGCGGGACAAGAAAGTAACAAAATGAACGTTAAATTTGAATTATAAAATATTTTCGGTTCTCACTTGTCAATATAAGTAGAGTAACATAAAAATGAAAAGTAATGAGTATGGTATATATTAGTATAGTAATTGTGGTTTTGCTGTTAATTGCAGTCAAGTGGTACGACAGTCAGAAGAAAAAAAATAAAGTTATCTGTGTTATAGAAAGTAATTGCACAGGATGTCAGCGTTGTGCCAAAAGATGTACACGCCGTGTGCTGGAAATGGTAAAGAACGAAACAGGAGCAATCGCTACCGTGAAATATCCTGATAAATACACCGCTTGCGGAGATTGCCTAAGTAAATGTAAGTTTAGTGCCTTAAAATTAATCGAACGGGTATGGCAGTAATAAAAAACCTATTGTAATTGATATGAAAAATTTATTTTTATTAAGACAAGTCAAAATAGTTGTTGATGTTTTGATGTTTTTAGCATTTATTTTCGCTCTTGTTTATTTCGTATTTTACGAGGCGGCAAACATTTTTTGGAAATCGTCTCACTGCATTTTCGGTATTATATTGGTTTTACTGATGCTCGTCCACATAGCGCAAAATTGGAAGTTTACCAAAGCCCTTTTCAAAAAGAAAGTGATGTGGCGAAACAAAATCACTGCTCTTACAACTTTTGTTTTTATTTCGGTTTTCATTAGTGTTGTATTGTTTGCTTTCGGCGTATTTAGCATAGCGAATTTAAAACTGCATCATAGTATCGGAAGTTGGTTTGCGTTGCTGATTTTCATTCATATCATCCAAAAATTCAAGTGTTTTCTTTCAATGAATATCTATAATTGATGAAATATAAACCGAACGAAACGAAGGAAAAAATGCCAGCGTTATAGACAGAATATAACGGCAAGCTCCGAACCATTATATGCCGCCCAATCTTTTCGTTTCCGTTATTTTTCAACAAATAAATCCCGACAATCCTTTATTTATCTGAACACAAAGGTATATTCCAAGAATGAAACATGAACACCTAGCCGCAAGCGGTTTTTAGAAATTTCTTCCTTTCCGTCCCGGAAAGAGTAAATTTCTAAAAAGTGTTGCTTTATTCATTCTTTCCATAAGAGGGGTATTTATCGGATAAAAAAAGGAAAATATACGCATGGAATCCCAAGAAATTGCAACCTTTGTCACCGAGAGTTATTTGACAGTATTGCAACGCAAAACGCTGAAACACGCACGGTTGCCAAATCGTTACCCAAGTTTTCTCAAATTCAACCTAACACGCTGTAAATAGGGGGTTTATACTCAAACTGCTCATGTTCAGGTAGAAACTCACTTTTACTTCTGTCATAATTGACTCTTTTACAGGTTACAAAATTAACTGTTATAGAGCTAATCAACGATATGCAAATTATTGTGATTCAGTGAATAAGAACCCGGATTCAGGCTTGTTTCTTGCACAACAGAAGAACAAGTCCCAATATGGGCAGGAATCCTTCTTATTTCATGGGAAAATCCGTAGTTTGAATGGTTGCTGCAATACAAAAACAGGTAACGCATTCGTAACGGAAAGTCTTCCGAAATACACAATATCTTGCTTTTTTGCTGCTTGCAGCGGAGAGAAGATTAATGAAGTTTACACCAATGGG
>JAIROC010000240.1 GCA_031257735.1 Bacteroidales bacterium
TAATCATATATATAAAGCAAACAATAACAGAGTTTTAGACAGTATATTTTGTATTAATAATATTATGAATGGAGGCTATGCCGGTTTCAATGTTTATGGAGGCTATAGCGCTTCGGCAGGGCTATGTGGAACAAATTTTATTATTGACAGCAATGTGATGACGAACGTTTACTATTATGGAATACAGCTTTATTATGCAAATTTTATGAGTTGTTCATATAATACAATATTAAGTCGGACAACCAATCTTGGCTCTAACTTCAATGCTCTTGCAATATATAACTGTAGTGGACCTTTTATTATTGGCAACCGTATTATTCAGCGTGCAAGTGTGATATATCCCTATGGAATGATTTTGCAATCCATTTCTTATATGTCTCAAACACAAAATAAAACACTTGTAGCGAATAATGAAATCATACTCAGTTCGAATGGTTCATCCGGATCACAGTATGGATTACAGATAGGCAATTCAGCTCTGGATATTATAAATAATTCCATTTATGTTTCAATAGAACGCTCATCGTTAGTAGCATTCGGAGGTATTTACGTTTCTAATCCAAATAATAACACAGTAATTAAAAATAACAATATAGTATCAACAGCGAAGACAGGATACCCTATTTATATAAACGGGACAGGACTGAATTATTCGAATTATGATATAGATTATAATAATTTATATGCTCCTACATTTGTAGGATATGCAGAAGGCGCTATACGAACAATTATAGATTGGCAAAAACGTTTTCCTTCCGACCGTCATTCGATACGCATATTGGTGGATTTTGTGGACACTACAAGCAATCTGGCGCTGTCCAATTATAATCCATTATTGAATTGTTATTTAATCCCGTCTGTTAACAAAGATTTAAAAGATTCTAACAGACTTCCTATTACTACTATGGGATGCTATGAACAAAATGCCCTGAAAACGGGCGATGGAGCTTTAATAGAAATCTACGGATTGAAAAATGGCGCTTTAGCCGGGACAAATGACAGTGTCTATGCCGTGTTTTTTAATAAAGGAACAACTGCCATCAACAGCGTTAATATAGGATGGTCTTTTAATGGAACTCAAAGCAGTAAAACTATATCGACAACAGGAAAATTAGATACCTTATTTGTAGGAATACTTACATACGCATCAGGAGAAAATAATGTGCAAGTATGGATTAACAATTTAAATGGAGGCGCTCTAACAGATGAATTACGAATAAACGACACGGTTAAAGCATCTGCTATTGGATGTCCAAATGCACTGGGAGGTGTCATTAATGTTTCAAAAACGGGGACATATACGTCCATAAAACAGGTAACCGACCTTTTGGCTGTTTGTGGTCTTTCATCTGATGTTACCGTGATTTTGGATAATGGAATTTATGAAGAGAATGTAGAGTTTATCAATATAAATATTTCAGGAAGTTATTCCTTAACGCTAACCTCTACAACGGGTAATCCTGCAGGTGTAATTATTCGTCCAACTTCAGAAACAGGAATTCTGATAGAAAATACCAATAATATAAAAATACAAAATATTACAATAGACGCTCTGAATGGAATGCGTGGAATTGAATTGACAGGAATATCTTCCAATATTTTTATTGACAATTGTATTATACTTGTTGATAGTTCTAAAGTATATGGTACTTTTTTACACAATACTTATGCAGGTATTTACAAATCAAATTCAGGTTTAATAGGCTTAACAGGCTTAACGGTAAAAAACTGTAATATTCAAGGAGGATATTCCGGAATATATTTGCAGGGAACAAGCGCTAATTATTATCAAAATATAATCATAGACAGTAATATTATTACAGGACAATATTATTATGGACTTTCTATTAATTATGTGGATTTGAACAGCGTATCCTATAATCAGATAAGACCTCTCTATCCTCATACAGGATCAACATGGTATGGTTTATATTTCAGTTATGTTCGTAATGGAGGTATTATTGGCAATAGGATACGATCCAATGAGATGCCTATCTTGTGGGGTATCTACCTCTCAAATATAAACTACACATTGATTGCCAATAATGAAATTTATTTTTACAAAACGTCTACCGCGGCTAGTGTTTATGGCATCTATACGACTAATACAAATGCAATTAAATGTTTGCACAACAGTATACTGTTGACAGGAGGATCAGGAACCGGCATTGCTCCTGCAAACATATATGTATCAACAAGCGCAACGTACGGTCGTTCTACCTATAAAAATAATAATTTTGTTCGCAATGGAACAAGCGGTTACGCGGTGCGGTTATCAGCTGCACCCGGTACTACTTTTGCACAGTACAATGATATAGATTATAATAATTATTATACTATAGGGACGGATTTGGGTTATGCAGGAAGCGCTAAAGCAACTTTAGCTCTATGGCAAACAGCAGTCCCTACAGACATTCATTCGGTAAATATACAGCCTGTTTTTGTAAATACTGTAAACAGTCTGGAATTAGCCAACGATGCAAGCAATGCAGGATTAACTTGTCCTTATTATCTCGGTGTGGGAAAGGATATAAATGAAAATTTTAGACTCTCCACAACAACCATGGGCGCGTATAATATGGATATGTCTAACGCTGTTTTTGATTTAAGGCTACAAAAGGTTATTTGTAAGGATACATCCGTCGTATATCCAAATACTGTTCCTGTAAAAGTAGAAATAGCAAATATAGGAAATAGTACTGATATAAATAGCGCCATTTTTGGCTGGAGCATAAATGGAGAATTGCAAACTCCTTATACATGGACAACTGCTAATCCATTGGCTCCCGGAAATAATATAGAAATTCCTGTTGGAACGTTCAGTGTAGATAAAACAAGTTCGTTTGATATTGTGGTATGGATAGAAAGCGTTAATGGAGGTAAAGATTCTATACTTTTGAATGATACGGCAAGCCTGTCAGTGAACGTATTTTGGACAAACAATAATTTAGTTCTCCAATCCATAGAACCATTGGTAGCAGCTGGCAGCCTGTGTACCGACGATTATGTTCCTTTTAAAATAAAGGTAGAAAATACAGGCGCATCAGATTATAATTTTGCAAGCAATCCAACAACTTTTAGCATTCGTGTAACACAACCAGCGGCATACAGTTTGGATACTGTAATCTCAACAGGAATAATAAAATCAGGAGAAAGCGCTATTCTTACATTGACAGATACATTTTCCATTGTTACAGCAGGACAATACGATATAAGAGTGTGGATAGACAGTATAAATCCTGTTGTTTATGATGACAGTTTGGCGTTGGATTATATTTCAGGGAAATTTGGCTTGCCCATAGATGCAGATTTCAGCAGTGAAATACCGATGGTTTTTATGTCAGAAGGGACTGATCCAGCACATAAATGGGAACTTGTTACCCAAGGCACGGGAGCAGATAGCGTTGTAAAACCACAATTTGGTACGGGTATGCTTTCCTTTGGCGGCGATTTTGGAAGTATGACAACGCTTTCTACTCGACAGTTGGATTTAAGCCGTACAGTACAACCTTCGCTGTCTTTCTGGTACTTCCACGATACAATCCCTTGCGATGATTACACCGATGTACGTGTTACAATAGACGGAGGCATAACATATAATACGCTCTTCTCGCTTACCAAATATGATGCAATATACGGCTGGAGACAATACAGCATGGATTTACCTCCTTATGTAATTAATGAGTGTGTAACGCTCCTATTTGAAGCAATGGAGAAATCATATAGCGGAGATGTTACCCAATACATAGACCGTATCCGTATTCTTGCTAAACAGGATATTGCCATAACAGACATTCTTATTCCAGAATATGATGTCTGTGATTTAAAGAACAAAGAGTTGAAAGTAGTATTGAGCAACCTCACAGACCCTATATTGGATTATGTCAGTACACCTGTAATAGTAACCTTGGAAGTAAAGGAAACAGGACAAACCTTTACAAAAACATTAACAAGCGATACTTTGGCTGGCTTTGCTACCGATACAATTACGCTTGCAACAGGTTTTGATCTTGGAAAGGATACCTATACCTTTAAGGCTTATTTCAGTTCTTTATTGGATGTAGACAGAGATAATGATACGCTTGAAACGAGTTTGACCATCAATCCGGGGCTGAGTGTGGCAATTAATCAATTATCTGGAAGCAATTGTTTGCAGGGAGAAATGCCCATATATCAGGAAATAACCCTGACCAATACAGGTAATATGGATTTATTCGATATTGATTTAATTCTTCAGATAGACACAGGCGAAACAGGTTCACCCGCCTATTTTAGATTTACGGAGACGTGTACAGATACAATACACGCAGATAGCAGTTTTACTTATATATTCAAAAATGCGTATACTGTTCCGTGGGTTGTAGACTATTATCCGCGAGTTTATGCTTATCTGTCATGCGATTCAGCCCTGGTAAATGCTACAACTGCCACTGTAGAATGCGTAAATATGAAAGACTTGTATATAGTCAGTATAGACAACCCGACTACGGGAAATGATACGATAGAAAAGACTGTCTATGTAACTGCAAGTGTACGTAATCGCGACGATCTTAGCGAATTTACCAATGCCAAGATTAGCGTTTTGATAAGAAATTCGCAGGGCATACAGACAGAAACCTTCACCGAAACAATAAGTAAAATAGGTATATTGTCTACGGAAAGTCATACTTTTACCCGTTCCTACACCATTCCCGATGACAGTGTATACTATCTGACAGTCTATACAGACAGTTATGATATGTATGGCAGTAATGATACTCTAACCGTCAAACGAATAACGCTTATTGACAGTACTGATTTATCTGTCGTAAACATAGATAACCCTGCCATGGAGAATGATACAATAGGGGAAGTAATTCACGTAACCGCAAGTTTGTACAATAGCAGTAAATATAAGGATTTTGCAGCAGTAAACATCACTGTCAGGGTAACGAACTCACAAGGGCTGGAAACAGAAACCTTTACCGAAACAATAGGAAATATAGGGGCATTGTCAAGGGTAAGTCACATATTCTCCCGTTCCTATACCGTCCCGAATGACAGTGTGTATTATCTAAGTGTCTATATAGAAAGCTATGATAAATATTCTCATAACGACACACTGATCCTTACACGCAATACTGTAACTAAAAAAGATGTAGGCATAACTCCAACAGGAGCAATCAATGCCTTTACACTTGGTCAAAACATCCCCAACCCTGCTACCAACAGTACACGTATAGATTACAGCGTACCCGAAGCAGGAGAGGTTATTTTCCATGTACACAGTATCCATGGACAGTTATTGTATTCAAAGACAATAGACACAAAACGCGGCACAAACAGCATAGAACTAAATACAACTACCTTTGCCGCCGGCGTCTACTTCTATTCCATGGAATACAAAGGACAACGCCTTGTAAGGCAATTAATAATTAACGCAACCAATTAATAATTAATAATTGGGGAACAAATGGACGAATGGACTGGTGAACAAAACTTGTTTATCTGTCCACTTGTCTACTTGTATACAAAAAAAGATTTCATTATTTTTGGTGTTTGATTTGGTTAAACTTTTTTAACTTGGGCTGCTCAGTAATGGGTAGCCCTTTTTTCTAATTGAAAACTTCATCAATTGAAAATGAAATACAAGATAATTCGAAATGAGATCCGCTGCTCTTACAAATGAAAATTAAAAAATGAGCTGACACATTTTGATTGTTACGAAAATACTTTTCACACAACCTCTTTGGGGATTATTTTTCTTCCATGAACCGTAAGAGTTTCAGTATCCAGTCGGGGATAGGTTTATTGGGATTAAAGCGTTTAATGTTCAAATAAATTCCAAGTTTTTTTAGCACCGGTATTTTCTTTGTTTCTACATATTCGATTAATGTTCCGGAAGGGTCTTCATTGTATGCAAAATCACCGGTAGCTTTTCCCATATCAAATTTATTGTTTTTCTTTCGGCTGTCGATAGTGAGGGGATAACCTGCTTTTTCACATTGTTTTTCCAATTGAGACATATTGGTAATGTCAAAACACAATTGAATAAACCCCATATCACCCCACATTCTTCCTTCATAAATTTTATAAACATTTTGTCTGTCTAATGCTTGAACCAATTCTATTTTGGACGTTGTCAGCAATCGGGAAAAAACGCCTTCTCTTTTTTTCCCATGTGTCAATAACACACGCCTGAAACGGTTATTGGGTGTTCCCAAGAAGCTGAAATCCTCAAAGATATCTGTCTTATCGGAAATGAGAGTATCGTATCCCAAAAGCGTAGCATAAAAATTTATTGATTTTTCCATATCATTTGTTCCTATCATCACGCCGAAAGTTCCCCCTGTTGGTTTGTGCTGATCTATAAACCAATCGTCGCTCTTTACGAGTTGAAAGATATTTTTATATACATCACGAAAATAAAAAAAATCATTTTCCTGACAGTCTTTGTAAATAGGAGAAATATCTGCCTGTTTATTTGCAAAGAAACTATGGGTTTCCAGAACGTTTTTACATTTTATTTTGCAGGCAAAAATACCTAAATCACCGGGTAATATATCAAAATTTGCGGGATGCGGAGGAGTTGTAAGATGTTGCCAGATTTCAAATCCGCCTCCACCTTGTAAATTCACAGCTAAAATGGCGTGTCGTTCACGTTCAACACCACCCATATAAGGCGACATAATATCTGCAACGGCACATTCGTCAAATATTTTAGTATTTACCCCAAAATATTCTCTGTATAATTTCCACGCCGAATAAACATCCGGTACGCCTATTCCTATTTGTTGAATTCCACTAATAGTTAATTTACTCATTATTTCTTATGTTGGTTTTATCTTAGATGCTAATTTATAATATAGAAATGGAATATATCGTTTGAAATACACCATCAGAAGTTCTGTTTTTCCGATATAAACTTCTTTTTTTCTTTTTTGAACAGCCTTAATAATTTTCTTTGCACACAGTTCTGCAGTCATTCCTTTTTCTTGAGCGGGGTCTATTTCTCCATGCGGTTTTCCTTCTTTTGTGAGCGCATGCAATGAGATGTTGGTAGAAATTCTTCCGGGACAAACAATAGTAACATCAATTCCTTTTGAGTGAATTTCGGTCCATAAAGTTTCATAAAACCCATGCATAGCATGTTTTGCAGCGCAATAAGCAGAACGTAATGGAAAGCCAAACAATCCTGTAATACTGCTAATGGCAACAATATGTCCTTTTTTATTTTCAAGCATTGAAGGGAGCAGTTTTTTTGTAAGAATAACCCCACTAAAATAATCGACTTCCATAATTTTCCTGTCTACATCAATGATTGTATCCTCCACCAATGAACGCTGACTGATACCGCCATTATGTACCAAAATGTCTACATGTCCAAATTCGTTTAAAACAACATTTGCCGCAGCTTCAATATCTGTTTGTTTGGATAAATCTAACGGGAATATTTTACATGCTTTCGGATTTTGACAATTATTTTGTACACGAACAAGTTCCTCTTCTCTGCGAGCAGACAATATAAGAAAATGCCCTTCTTTTGACCATTGATAAGCCAAAGCTTCTCCAATGCCAGAAGAGGCGCCTGTCAGCCAGATTATTTTTTGTTTTTCTTTCATGCAATAAGAGTTGGGTAATATCTTCAATGAAGTTGATATTTATCTGGTACAGCTACAAAATAAAATTAAAAGGTAACGCCTACTTTCACTATCAAACCCACAGGAAATTCCTGTACAACTTTACCTTCCATATACGAGGAATAATGATAAATATCATTATGATATACTTCCGTATACTTGGTATATTGATATGCGTGGAAAAAGATACCTGAGGAAAATGTAAACTTATGTTTTCTAAAACCTGCCGTAAGCGAAGAATACCATGCTTCACTATCCAAAAGCATCATCCCTCCTACCGCAAAATTCAAATGAGGAGAAAATGTACCTGTTTTAAAATAATAACGATAATTTGCGTAAATAGGACAATAAACAACTCTTGTATTGCTTTCAATAATTCCTGCTATTCCCGAACCAAGTCCCATGCCAAAACCAATAACATGTTGTCCATTAATAGTTATTCCGTTAAAAACTGTCTGTTCGATAGCGACATGTTTTATTCCGCCACAAAATCCACCTTCAAGGAGAAGGGTATACTTGACAGATGGGGATTGTTTTTCCTGTGCATAGCTTTGGAAAAATAACCCTGTAAATACTATTGCTATAATTATCTTAAATGCTTGCATAAATGATTAGTATTAATTTGTTTATAAAATAGTTTTCTTAAAGTGTAAATCCGCATTTTATTGTTATCCCAAATGGAGAATGCCATTGAGAAACGATTTTGTTTGAATAGGAATAAACAAATCCAGAAACATCAGCATACGGGGAACTTGGATCATAAAGACGACATCCTACAATTTCAGCCTCCTCCTTCCGATATATTGCCATAAAAGATATACCTGAGGAGAACGAAAATTTACCTGCTTTAAATCCTGCCGTAAGAGAAGAATAAAAACCTTCTCCATCTTTGGCAAAAAGTCCTCCCGCTGACATGTTAATATGAGGAGAAAACTTTTTTTCAGGTTTGAAATAAAACCGATAGTTAAAGAAGACAGGAGTATATGCTGTTCCAGCATAATAAGTTACATAAAAACTTCCTCCATATCCAACGCCAAGTCCAAGATGGTGTTCTTTGTTGATAGAAATCCCATTTACACTTGTTGCCTCAAAAGCACATCCTCGAGGACTTGTTGTTGCAAAACCAATTTCGCTAATGTTGGAATAACCAATATTTTTTTTACGTTCTTGTTCTTGTGCCAATAATGAACAAACAGAGGTCAATAAGAACACAGTTAATAACAATAGTTTCGCTTTCATTTGTTTATATTTTTTATTTACATTAATTTATTTCTTTGCAGAATAGAAGTTATTTTCTCTATGGATAAGTCTGTTATAGATGATATAAATTCAAGAGAAGCTCCATTTTTGTAACTTTTTATGACAGTATTTTCTTTTTCTTTTTCTATTCCTTCTTTCCTTCCTATGTCTATTCCTTCTTTCCTTCCTTCATCTATTCCTTTTTGTATTCCATCTCTGATAATTGTACGTTCAACACGTACCACATCCCAATATTTATCGTAAGCATGCCTTTCTGCTTCTGTAAATGCTCCTTCCTCACATAATTCTATTGCCTGACGAATATATTCATTTTCCATAAGTTCTGCTGCAGGAATTATATATTTTTCATCTTCTATTTCTTTTAAAAATCGCAACCATAAAACAGCCATTCTTTTCTCTGTCAGATTTACCGGTACGAATTTAGGCAATTCTATTATCACATATTCCAAACCATCCACTATTTCATTGTTATTTTCGCAATTGATTGTCTTGAAATGATGATAATATTTTTGGGTTTTATTTTCGAAAACATCATTAAGAATACCTAATCCATAGACAGTCTGCAAAAGATCATAATTCTCATTTTTCTCAAGCTGTCTTACGTATGCTTTAGATGCATTAAAAACCATTCTGTTAGAAAATGATTTGCTCCAATACATCTGCATTTCTACGATAAACTGTCGATTATAATTATCTTTGCAACGTACATCTACGATAGAATTTTTCTTTGCAGGATTTTCAGGCACTTGTTCTGTAGGTAAATACTCAAGACTTGTTATATATTGTCCTTTTTCAAAGGGCATTAAAGCATTGAGAAAACTTATCAGCAATTTAGGATGCTCCCCAAAGACGCGTTTAAATGGCAAATCATTTTTAGGATCTAAATATCTTTTCATCTTCTGTTATATTTATCTATCATTTTTTCTGTTACGAAATTGGACATGCAAAGGTAACACTTTTTTTTATGATGAGCCAAATTTCGTTTAAACTTTCATATTATTTTTTTCTATTGGCAAACCAATTCTTGTGTTCAATTTGATATAAAACACCACCCAATAAACCAATATCCAAACAATTAAAATATTTCATTTGTTTGCGTCTATTGCCCTGCATTCCTGTAAAGCCGAATGTATAGTTGTTATAAAAAGTAAGATACAGGTTTTTGTGTAAAGGTATCTCTACACCAAGATTTATTTTAGCGCCGAAAGAAAAACCTGTTATTTCTTTACTGTTTTTGTCATTTATTTCGGTTTCTATACTTGACTGTCCTGCTTTCATTTGCAGTTGTGTTCCTTTTGCCTTGACATTTACAATGTATTGCAAAATGGGACCTCCGCCAAAAATAAATCGAATAGTTCCACCAACTTTTAATTCCGGGAAAAGATATAAATTAACCGACCGAATATCATATCTCATTCCTGTTGCAAATGTATCGGCAGGATATACATCTTCATAATAGAACCATGCGGACTGTTGCTTAAATTCTATTTGAGCGCCTATCTGCAAGTTTTTTTGAAGAACAGTAAGATTCTCCTTGTAAAAAAAACTTACTGCGTAGGAATTGTAAGGCGTAAATGAATAATAATAGTCTGATTTTGCTTGCCCACAATAAAATATGGATTGATTAAATCCTGCATTCATGCTAACATTAGATTGAGCATGAAGATTACCCGAAAATAATAATATGCTCAAAAATAGGATCATTGAAAAGATATTTCTTTGTATCTTTCTGCGAGGAAGATATTTTTTGTCATTCAAATAATTCATGGCTTTTTTTTATACTGTTTCATTTTATATAGATAATAGACAAAACTTCATTCGAATAGTATACGGAACCCGGATAAGTATCTGTAAAGTCAATATTTAACCAGTAATTTCCATTTTTATCCATACGATAATATATGTGTTTTTTTTCTGTATCCTGTTCAAAAAAGATATAGATAGCGCTGATATACTTTTCAAATTCCATTTTATTTCCACAATACAATTCAGGATAAACATGTTTTGGCGCCCAAACAATCCGTACATTTGCGCCAATGGCTTTTAAAGCAGAAGCGACCAGAATACTGTAATCATCACAATCTCCCCCCATAAGTTCAATACTTTCTTGCGGAGGCGCAAAATAATCAAAATAAGAAGGGTCTGATACATATTTAAAATTCTCTTTAATATATTTTAGCAGAGAAAACTGTCTGCAAATCTGTCGATATTTCGGATAATATTCATCAAAATACAGCAAAGATGATTTAACAGCAAAGACACGTACAGCAGAATCTTCATAATTAACTTTCTGTTGAATATGTTGTTGCAATGTAATATGGGGAAAAATAGCTGTTTCCGATGGCTTGACATCCACTTCCATTGATTTTCCGTTAGTGAATAAAAAAACAATATTGTTCATGGCATTGCCAATAATCAACCTTGGACTCCATCCTACACCTGTCAATGAAATTATTATTATGCAAACACTAAAAACACTTGAAACCCATATAAAAACCTTTCTCCACTTTCTGAACAGAAAAGACAACAAGACAAAATAAGCAATAATCAAAAGAAAAAAATCAACCTGTATACCTCCAATAAAAATGGTGGGAATAATGGGTATAAACTGTGTTGTAAAAGCGCTGAACAAAACAGATAACACAAAGACGAGTATGTTTTTTAAACATCGCCATAACCAAACCATTCCTTTATTTCTCTTTCCTATTTGCATACTTGATTGCTTTAATTTTTTAACTGTCAAGATGATTTTTATTCAGATGCAAAAGTACATTTTTTTAACCATCATTGAACAATACGCATAAAATTTTATGTCTACACATAGACAGATGACCAATGTGTAATTCTTTTTTTCATTTTTCTTCAATTGTATCTTCAAAAAAAGTATCTTTGCAGCCAGATTTTAAATTCTTTATTGTATGAAAAAAATATTCGTAATTATTCTGATTATGTCGTTTGCATCTAGCTATGGGCAATCGATAAAATTATTTTATAATGATAATGTTGTTGGTACTGATACAATAACTATAAATGTTCGAGGTTCGGCTGATTATTATCTTGATCTTGTAAATACATCAACTCAAGATATAAATTTGATGATAAGAAGAGAACTAGTTGATGTTATGTCGAATGTAATTACTTATTTTTGTTTTACTGACTGTTATGCTGATTTTGTAGAT
>JAIROC010000301.1 GCA_031257735.1 Bacteroidales bacterium
TGGAATAGTATTTATGCTGGCAGCTATTGGATTTTTTATCGCCAGCAGCGCGTACTCAAACGAGTATAATAAATTTGCAAGTATTGGTATTCGTAGTGGATTAAATCAATATGCTGAAAATTGTAGTCGTACTGCATATTGCTTTCTGTTGGCAGCAATACCGTTTATTGTATTTGGCATTAAAAAATTAATCAAAAAATAGGGATGACTGAATATGGGAATATTATCTGCATTAGTGAGAGCCATTCAATATTATCCAGAATGGCAAGAAGATAAAAAAATAGAAGAAGAATTAAAGATAGAACCTATTATAAGAATAAGAAAATTTGGGTATGCAAGTCCAGATATATTTGTATCTTCGTTCATATCTGTGTATGATATTGATACATATACAGATAATTATTGTACTAAAATAGCGCCAGAAGGTAGTAAAGTATTCAATACTAAAACAGATGATTTGCAGTTTTTACAATTTGTAAATAACAAAATGATCATTTATAATCTTATAAATGAATACAAAGGTTATAAAGATGGTCACAAGTGTATTGTTGATAAAAGTTTAGAAATATTATGTGAAGTTCCTTATTCAAATATAAAAAACTGCGAATTACTAAACAGAGGCAGAGGATGGAAATTATTTCATTTTAATTTGAATGAATGTATGAAAGTGAACAAATTCTGGGTAACTGCTTTTATATTTCTTCCTTATACTCATATTTCCTTTAAGCAACAAAAAAATTTATTAAGGCAATATTGCGATAAGCATAATATTAATAGACGTAATTTTTAATATAACAAAAGAAATGTGTTGGAATTTAAAATGTTTGAAACAACGCGCTGACAACAGCGTCACAGCAATGGAGCCAGAAACCATTCAAAAAACGGGGCGAGTCCGAAAAGCCAGACGAGTAGGGAAAATTTTTTAACAAAAACAAATTATTAACCAATAAAATTAGACGTTATGAAAAAAATACTGATTATTTCTTGTTTGGTTGCATTGGCAACCACTACGTTAAACGCTCAGGAATATATTTCCAAGGCTAGAAAATACTCCAAAAGTTTGTCTGAAAAACTGATGAAAGACTACTCTCCCAATACAGGGAGAAATAATGATTATGATTTGGATTATGAAAGCATCATCTATGATTCGCATGCGAATGAAATAGAGTGTTTAGTCGAGATTACATGGGAAGCTAAGAAGACAATACTCTTTTCGCATTATGATAAATGTATCGTAAAGGGTAAATTATATATTTATCTCAATGAACAAGACAGGTATGGTAATGTGAAAACGAAATTTGTGCCGAGAGAACTAAATGAATGGGCTAAACAATGTGCTTCCTCACACGGATGGAATGCCATTGCAGCATTAACATTATATTTAATCGTGCAATAAATACAAATTATCATGTCAAAGAATAAATATTATGAAAGCAGGAATATTAAAAGGTTCTATGTTCCTGTTTTCATAATCATAATATTGTTCGTCTTCATTGTTTGTATTGCCTCGAAGCAGGCTACAATTATTCCTGCGGAATTTCGTTTTATTCCGGTACGGGAATTTGATGAAAAGTCCTGTGAAAAATGGATAGATAGTTTGGATTTTTTATATGGGAAAAACAAGTCTTTTATTAATGACTACAAATTACCAAGTCTCATAGCATTATCATTTTATCCTGAACTGAGGGAAGTCGTAATTGGTTTTATTTATTCCAGGGAATCGACCACCATGGCTACTCGTCCTGATATGAACACTATCTTGGGTTCAAAACGTTCATATAATATTTTTATCAACGATGATGAAAATTTTGAAGGCATCTTGCTGAAAGATGTTCCATTTAATGCACAGATAGGTATTATTGGCCATGAAATAGCACATGTGCTGGATTACGAAAATCAAAATCTTTTAGGAATCATGCGTATTGGTATTGACTACTTGAATGCTGATAAAAAAGCGATATATGAACAATCCATTGACATGTTGACTATAAGTAAGGGTTTAGGCTGGCAATTGCGTGATTGGGCACAATATTCAATGTATGATTCCGACAAGGCAACCGACGCCTACAAGGAATTTAAAAGGAAAACATACATGAGGCCGGAACAAATAGACGCAGCAATGAAAAATAATAGTATGTATCAATATTCATTTAACAATTAATGCTGCAGTGTTTATGGAATTTATGGATGGAATGAAACAAGGCTGTAGATGCCTGTTTGGAATAATAGCAGGAACAATAGTATTGATTCTATAAATTGGATTTTTGCTTTCGCAAATAAAGATATTTCAAATGTAGAGTAGTGACATGGGATATTGGCGGAACCCGAAAAGCCTTTAACAGAGTAGGGGGAAATTATTTTTAACACTTTGATTATGTATAAATGTAGAACTTGCAGCAAGGCAATAGCGCCGACTGCCATTATTTGTCCGCATTGTGGCGATGCAGATGCACTGCACAATAAAGAAATAAATACATTGCAAACACAATTTCAAAAACTCGAAAAAAAGCGCAAAAGATGGATCAGTTTAATCTGTTTTGCAATATGGCTGGTAGTAGGGTTTAACGGTTCTGGTGGTGGTTGGATAGTATTACTATGGTTCATATCACTGCCCATTGGCTTTTTGTTAGCAATTGCAATGTTTGGTAAGAGTTCCGAAATGAATTCTATACAATATAATATTCGACAATTTGAAAAATTAAGAGCCGATTTAGAAATAAAATAAACATATTTTTATGCTCTTGTTCGGCATATCTAATACGACTATGGATAAAGCAGCTGTGCATTTTGATATAAAAAAAAACAATGATAAATAGTAAATGAAAACCGGCGTAACCGAAAAGCCGTAATAGAGTAGGGATTTTTTTAATAAAAATAACATGAAAACTTTTATTCGGAACAATTCAACGGCACTGTTAATCGGCATATTATTTGTGTCGCTATGCGTCAATCAGAGTTTATTTATTAGAACACTGAATATGAAACTTTGGGGAGCAACGATGAAAGAGCACCTGTTCTATATTGAGCATTACAGAGTTCCGATGACTACTGCATGGTTTATTAGTAGTGTATTACTAACGATAATGGCCGGGTTTTTAGTGTGGTGTTTATATCGACGACAAAAGAGGAAGCATAAAAAATTATTAATTTGGCGTTGGGTTAGTATTATAGTGATTGGCTTACTCTCGCTTACATTACCGTTTATAGATCTGCTGTATGGATATAAAATTTTTCTAATCGATGCCGTTGTGTGTTTGATGACCATGCTAATTTATCTGATGCTAAGCGACAGAAAAACGCTGGGTCGAAATTCTCTGCAACGCGCAGGAACGGAAGAAGAGATACAAATAATCATCACAAACGATCAACCGGCGGAACCCGAAAAGCCGTAACAGAGTAGGGAAAATTTTAAAAGCAAAAATATTATGAAACGCTTTTTAAAACAACACACGCACCTCCGCAGAGGCGCAATGGAGCCAGAGACCATTCAAAAAAACGGGGCGAGTCCGAAAAGTTGGACGAGTAGTGGAAATTATTTTTAATAAACAAATTTATATGAAATCACGATTGTTGATTTTATTGACAGCCTTCATGGCTATTGGAGCTTACTGCGCAGGACAGGATTTGAAACCCGAACGAGGCGCAAATGAGGCCATGGCCTATTCGGTTTTTGTAAAATAGAAAAAATGTAATCCTTGAAGGGGATTGGGGAAAGGCCTTAAATCTTGAAATCTTGG
>JAIROC010000318.1 GCA_031257735.1 Bacteroidales bacterium
TATATTACTCAAAATAACCTTAAAGGCGGTTTTGTCCGTAAAGACGAAAAAAGCGGCGAACTCTGTATTTGTACCGGGGAATACAACAACGACATCAACAGCGAAAACTGGAAATTACTGTCGGAAGTGATAGATTAAATGAAAAACGAATTATATCGGAAAATTAAATTAATGCAGAATTCCTTAATTGATTGTGCTACAGGCAGGGGCTATAATGTTAAAGATTATGAGGATACACGACAATTGATAATGAATAATATTTCATTAAAAAAAGGTTTATTTAATGGTACTTGTCATGATTTTTTCAATGAATATAGCCTGTCTCTCTCTTTTTTTATAGAGGAGAGAAGAAGGTCGGGAAACAGAGAAATGATTAGAACAATTGACTTGGCGCAATTTTTGAGAATCTTTAAAATAGCTCCCAATGGACAAATGGCGTTCTTTCTTGGGTCAGGCGCTTCTATACAAGCCGGTATTCCGACAGGTTTCAGCTTTGTCTGGGAGTTTAAAAAAGAAATCTATTGTAGCAAAACCGGAACTTCCCTGGAACGGTTTAAAGATTTACAATCAGAAGAAAACAAATCAATCCTCCAAGATTATTTTGATGCTGAAAGCAACAATCCAAAATTATATGATCCAGCGGAGTATTCCCATTATTTTGAGAAATGTTATCCAACAAGCAGTAATAGAGAACAGTTTATCAGAGAGAAAGTGCGGGATATAAAGCCGTCTTTGGGATATAATTGCTTGGGGGACTTCATAATAAAAGGCAAAATCAAAAATGTTTGGACAACCAATTTTGATGAACTGATAGAAGCGGGAATTAAGCAGCTTGAGGCAGGATTTAGCTTTAGGGTTATAAGCAGTGCCAATAAAGATAGTATTAATATCGTCGATGAAAGATATTTCCCCAATATCTATAAATTGCATGGAGACTATCGTTATGATAAGATAAAAAATACTATTGAAGAAGTCCAAAGGCTGGAAACCGTCATGAATCAGAAATTTGAAAACTCATTGTTTTCCGGAGGACTGATTGTAGTAGGCTATTCGGGCAGCGATGAATCCACAATGAGTATTCTTGAGAAGAATATCGCAAGACCAGGATTTTTGCCTTGTGGTCTAATTTGGTTGAAGCATAGATATTCAAATTTGTCAGAGCGTACTGTGGCTCTAATGGATAAAGCCTGCGAAAAGAATGAAAATTCAGGGATTATTAAAATAGACGGTTTTGATGAATTTATGTATTCATGCTATCAATACATTTCCGGTGATAACGAAAAAATCAATTATAGCTGGAAGGATTTACCCAATAGACGTTTATCAATCAATTTTGCATCCCCCAAAGTGGATTATTTTATTAAGCTTAATACTTTTGAATCAATATCAATTCCAAAACCAGTTTCTTTTGATACCAATATTACAAGCTGGAAAGAATTACGAACGATTGTAGGAGCAGAACCATTGCTAGCAGCACTTTTTGCAAGGAAAATATATTGTTTTGACTCCCTTGAGCGAATTCACAGGATATTCAAAAATTATGTCCTTTCCGATCCGGTCATTGAAGATGTGCCATTGAAATATTTATACCGGAATGAATCTTTTTACACAAGCATGTTATATGATTTAATAAGATTTTCATTATTAAAAAAAGAAAATATCGCACAATGCGGTAGAAATAAGTATTATAACTCACAGAAACAAGAACAGATGACAGAAAATTATATATCATATTACGTTTACGATGCGATTGAGATTGGCCTTGAATTCATTAATGGTAAATACCATTTGTCAGTATTGCTAACCGTTTATATTACCGATAAAGATGGAAAACCTGTAAATAAAGATATACGAAAAACGATGACCAATAAAAAAATGTCTACAATCTGGAATGCATCATATAATGAAAAGTTAAAGGACTGGAATAGATTGTTGTATTTCGGGCATAACAAAGCCATTGAGTTCGTTCACGAAGGATTTAATCTCCAATTCAATTATGCCTGTATAACATATGGGAACATAGCCAAAACAGGAAATTTTCCTCAAAAGATTGCCTATCAATTTGATGAACCAATAATGCTTTTTAGAATAAACAACGAAAAAGCCAGAGGCATTAATCAATTGAGAGGAATTTCAAACTACGGTCCTATTGATTTCTCATATACAACAAATGAGCAGCGATATTCAATAAAGTTGACAATCATCACGCCAATTGGAGATTTACAGAAAATATTAAGTCATTTAAACAGTCTCAAGCAAGAAAGAAAAATGTGGAAAGATGATGGGTTTTGTCCAATATATAATGGTTTCGAAAAAATCTATAAACAGGATATTGATATTCCGCAACCAAATGATGGACAAAGATGTGTCGTCTATGATGAAAAAACAATTTTATCAAAAGAAAGTCTGATGAAAACATTAAAGGAGAAAATCGATAATTTATCAACAGAAAGTCAAAATTTTACCGTACTCGTTATCTATATACCGGCATATTTTGAGCAATTCCGCATTGGAAATTCGGATGAAGATTTCAATCTCCATGATATTATTAAGCTTTATGCTATGGACAAAGGGATAAAAATCCAATTTATAGAAGAAAAATCGTTAAATACCTATGAGCCATGTAAAGTAATGTGGGCGCTTTCAGCAAGCATATATGCCAAAAAAGGCGGCATTCTATGGCGGCCGGAGGCATTACACAATAATACTGCATTTGTAGGCGTTGGTTATGCCGTATCAAAAGAAAGAGGAACATCCGTAGGGTGCAGTCAGTTATTTGATGCCTCCGGTACAGGATTGCGTTTACTGTTACGAAAGATTAACGATCCTCAATTCATACATAAAAATCCATTTATGAAAACAGATGAAGCCCGTCAAATGATGGGCCTTTTAAGAGAACAATATTACAAATCAAACCCTTCGGCAAAATTGGAAAGGATCGTTATCCACAAAACTACTTTTTTTACACAAGATGAAATACAGGGATTTACTCAAGCATTGGAAGGTATTGATGATATTGAACTTTTGCAAATCCAGGAGTTTACTCCGTGGCGGGGAATAAGATATGAGAATATAAGTATCGATAGCAATGTCTACAATTACGCTATAAAACGAGGCACGGTATTACAGCTCTCAGATAACCGGTATTTATTATGGACTCACGGCTGCGTCAAGAGTGAGGAACTCAAAGGGAAAACAATGAATTATTATAAAGGCGGACGTGGTATTCCACAGCCTCTAATGATAAAACGATTTTACGGGAAAGCCACTGGTGATGTTCTTACAAAAGAAATTTTAATGCTGACAAAAATGAACTGGAATAGCGGTGATAGTTTATATAAGAATCTTCCTGTTACACTTGATTTTGCCAAAATTCTAGCGAGGATGTCCAAGCAAAAAGAGGCGTTGTATGACCGATTGTACGATTTTAGGTATTTTATGTGAAATATCTCCTATTACAAAAAGATTCCTTCTACAGTCTGTCGGCTTTGTATCCTTTCGTCCGGTATGCATCAG
>JAIROC010000329.1 GCA_031257735.1 Bacteroidales bacterium
GTTTGAATATTACCGTTGTAGTAACAAACTCGCAAGGAGTTCAAATGGACAAGTATACTGAAATGACAGGAAGAATAGACATGTCGTCCACGACAAGTCATAGCTTTAGTCGTTCTTATACCGTTCCCAACGATAGTGTATACTATTTGACTGTATACATAGACCATTACGATAATTATCTGCAGAACGATACTACAACAATCCGACGTGAAACTACGGATGTAGGAATAGCGCTAATAGGAGAAAGCAATGCTTTTACGCTTGCTCAAAACGTTCCCAATCCTGCAACTAACAGTACACGCATAGATTACAGTGTACCCGAAGCAGGCGAGGTAATTTTCCACGTACACAGTATCAGTGGACAGTTATTGTATTCAAAGACCATAGACACAAAACGCGGCACAAATAGCCTTGAACTAAATACAAGTACATTTGCAGCCGGCGTCTACTTCTACTCCATGGAATACAAAGGACAACGCCTTGTGAAGCAATTAATAATCAGTAATTAATAATGAGAAGAGTTATGGGTTATGGGTTATTTTAGATTGACAACTCATAACTCATAACTATTTTTTCATTATTTTGGTGTTGTTTAATTTGATTAAACTTTTTTCAATTTGGGCTGCTTAGCAATAGGTAGCCCTTTCTTTTAATTGAAAACTTCGTTAATTGAAAATGAAAGAACAAGTAGACAAGTGGACAGGAATGTCAGTAGTATAGGTATCGCATACTATACAAAAGTCCCGCAAGGACAACATTTTATTAACCGTATGCTTCGGCTTACGAGGCAGGCATAGCCTGCTCGGATAGAGCGAACGAGGTAGAACCTCGTCCGAACGGGGGAGCATTGATTAGGCGGTTTCATGCGTCAGCCTAACTCATAACTCATAACTCATAACCCTATAACTCACAGTAAAAATATTTTCACTTTCTTTGATTATTCCGGAATATTTTATGTACCTTTGTATCCAAAAGTGAACAATGACAGATGATTTTTCAAAAAAAATGATACCAGAACATACTACAGAACAAGAAAAACCATTTCTGCAATCAGAAGAAGAACAAGGAGATGAATTATATGAGCACTTTCATGTTAAAGTGGATAAAGGTCAAGAATTGCTTCGCATTGATAAATTTTTGCATAATCATATAGAACAAACTTCTCGTAATAAAATCAGACAGGCAGCACAGGCAGGTAATATTCTTGTTAATGGGAAAGCGCGAATTCAGAATTATAAAGTAAAACCCTTCGATGATATTTCGGTGGTACTTACCTATCCTCCTCGAGAGACAGAAATTATTCCAGAAAATATACCTTTGAATATTGTTTATGAAGATGATGACTTGATGATAATCAACAAAAAAGCGGGAATGGTAGTCCATCCTGCATACGGAAATTATACAGGGACATTGGTTAATGCTTTATGTTTTTATTTAAAGGACATTCTTATTCGAGATGGAATAGTAGAAGGTCCTCGATTAGTTCATCGCATTGATAAAGATACGTCAGGGATAATGCTTGTTGCTAAAACCGAATATGCTCAAGCAAAATTGGCTGCTGAATTTTTTCATCACAGGGTAAACAGAACATATCAAGCTCTTGTATGGGGTGATTTTCAAGAAGATGAAGGAACGATTACAGGGTATATTGGACGAAGCGCAAAAGATAGAAGAGTGATGGATGTATACAACGATGAAAGTCATGGAAAATATGCGGTTACTCACTGGAAAGTAATTGAACGGTTTGGATATGTAACCTTTATAGAATGTAGACTTGAAACAGGACGAACACATCAAATTCGAGTTCATTTGCAACATATTGGACATCCTCTTTTTAATGATGCAACGTATGGAGGTAATCGCATCCTGAAAGGAACGACTTTTACCAAGTACAAACAATTTGTTCAGAATTGTTTTTCAATATTGCCAAGACAGGCTTTGCACGCTAAAAATTTAGGCTTTGTCCATCCTACGACAAATAAAGAGATGTTTTTTGATTCTCAACTTCCTGACGAGATGCAAAAAGTACTTGAAAAATGGAGACATTATGCTGTTCACAAGTCATTTGAGGAAGAAGTACAGATAACCTACGATATATCTAATCGTGAAAGAAAACAATTGGAGTAATAAGATTGCTTTAGGAGGTGCATTTTCCACAAAATTTCTTTCAAAAAAATGGCTGCGGGATAAAAACGCGTCGAAATGCGGTCTCGAAAAGGGGTAAAAAGGGGGGAAAAGAGGGGTAAAAAGAGGGTAAAATGCAGAAAAAATGCAGTAGGATGTAATTTTTTCTCACTGATAATGAGTGGAAAGAAAAAAAAAGTAAAAAAAAGATGAGAAAAGTGACGAAAGTAAAGAAAAAGATTGTATCTTTGCAGCCTCAAACGATGATGGGAAAAAAGCCATCATCAATTGGGAAAAGTTCTTTGACAAAATGGAGAGAAGCAGCAAATATCCCGGTGTAAATTCTGGAGAAGGATTTGCGAAAGCTCAGGAACAGACAAACGATAGGGA
>JAIROC010000365.1 GCA_031257735.1 Bacteroidales bacterium
CTTTATTCTCTTTGTTACTTTCGCTTTCTCCTATACTTTTGACTTGAATATCTTCTTTAAGCAGTTCGCTCAAAAAACCTTCCAAGACGTCATAATTAGCTTTGTTCCTTAATAATCGCTTGAAAGCATAATCAAATGAAATAAGTACTCGTTTTGATGGTTGTTTTTCTTTGTTCATCTCTGTTGTATTTTTATCTTATAACTCTCTTTTTGTTTTGCAAAGATACAATAATATTTTTTATACGAGATAAGACAATTTAGAATTTGAGAACAAATGACAGAAAACAGGAAAAAATAAAGATTATCATTCATTTTATCCTCTTTCCTGCCAACGATGAGACGATACATGTACTGTCTTTACAATTGTCTGAACTGTGATTAATAAAAAAGCTGTCTCAAAATTCCACCCACATCACTGTAAGGAGCCTAACAAGAAAATAATCCAAATAATCAATACTCTTGATTGTTTTCTGTTTCGTATCTCACAATGACGAAAGTCAGATATTTTGAGACAGCCTCAACCCTGTTTCAAGTATGAGAGTTTATTTTTTTAGAACTCCCACATCTCATGTTCTCTTTTGCGAAGATCATTTGAAATCTCTTCTGACTTCAAACGTTGATCCATCCCATTGACAATGTATTCATTTATTCCGCGATTATTATAAACATTTTCACTTCCTTTGACATAACTTGAAAAGCGACGCAGTGCGAAAATGTCATCATAAGTTCTACGTTGACCATTGTTTTGAGGATTGAACACTTCTGTAACTGCCAACATGGGTCTTATTTCCTTAAAATATAACCATCCAAAATTACGCCAACGACGGGTTGTTACAGATGACATTTCATCACCTTCTGGTTCCGCTGATGGATTCAATGGTTCATACCAAAACATAGGACATATCCCTATAATACGCTCTTCTTTGACAGAGCGTTGTTTATCAATAAAATATTGTTCTTTAATAAGGTATTGATAAACTTCTCTTGGTCCCCATGCCGAAAACAATACTGCTTGTCCCGTATCTTCTCCCCATTCATTTACCAAATTTTGTGTAAATGATTCTCCCGTACTACTTCTAATACCCTCTACTGTATAAGGTGTTCTTAAATATTCATCGGAATATACTCGAATTGGATTTGGATTTGCTTCTGAAGTATCGGTTGTTACATCAAGAATCGCCTGCATTAAACTTTTCCAATTCCCTTTTGTTTCTGTTGGAAAATATAATGGAAGGTTTAATTTCTCGCGTAAATCAATAACTCTCCAAGTCAAGTTGGAATATAATACATCTGCTTCACGGAGGGGTGTAAGAGCCATCGGTTGATAATTAGGAAGATGTTTTTTCTCATAAACACCGTCTACAGGAGGTCTAATGGCATCCATAACACCTATTTTTTTCGCGGTATCCGCACCTTGGGACGATCCAGAGCCTGTACTTTCAAATACCTGTCCAAAAGAAAATGTACTGAACAGAATAATAATTAATGTTAAACCTAATTTCTTCATAATAGATATATTTATAATTTAATATTATCGAATTCGAATTGATAATGTTTTTTGTATGTTTCGCGTTCCTGCAATACTTTGTATTCTTACCTCTGAAATCTCAAATAGTGTACCCGAAGAGGCTGATCTAATTCTACTTTTTACCTGATCCGTAAAATGTGGACCTGTAATATTTACAGGTGGTTCTTCTATCCCATTAATTATAAAAGTTACTTTGTAGGATAAAACACTCCAACGTAATTCATAATTAAAGTCAGGGGACATTCTTGCCGTAACAAGAGGATTTGCCAAAATAGCCTCTTTGGCTTGACGTCCTGTTAAAATATTAGCTCCCACGAAAACTGTTGGTTCAGGAACAGACTTTACCCGAAAAGTAGTTTGACCCATATTTTGTGTTTTTCCGCCTCCCATATCTGCGGCTACAGTTACGGTAACTTCTTTTCCTGCCAATGTAGCGGGAACAGTTACATCATAACGTCCGCCTCCTAATGAGCTTGCTGTAGCTCCTCCCCAGGAAATACGTAATTTTTCTGGAGCTACAGGAGCTGCTATAGATACAGGATTAGGAATTCCTGCATAAAAAACATTCATTTTTTCAGCAGCAACTGCCGCAGAAGGTTTAGTAACTGTATACGAACTATTGAAATTATGATATTGATCTTTACCATCAGGTCCAACTAATTTTATCATTCCTGCAAATTTCTGATCACCTATACCGCCTGTAGGTATTTTGAGATGAACCACTCCGCTAACGCCTTCAATAACATTCAGACTGTTAATCATACTTTCCGAAACGCTATCGCGTCCCATTTGCCAATAAACGGTTGGATTTTGACGATCATCGTATGCTGCAACAATAATATCAGCATCATAACTATCTCCAGAAAATACAATACGACTGTTAGGTATTACTTTGGCAGATACTTGATTAAATTTGTGGCTTCCTGCATCAATAGCGCTATATAGATAATTTACCACTTCAAATTCTATATTTCGGATTTCACCAATCAACTTATTTAAAAGCGTATAACATGCTGCTGCAACGGTATGGTCAAAATTATGTTTTTCCCAACCTTCTTCTTTTCCATCATTATTTTTAAAGGAACCTTCCGTATTCAATCCCATAGGAATTTTATATGCTGTATCTCCTACTATTCTTTTTATTTCGGCTTTATATTCCAATATTTTTTTATGCATGTCATAAGCTTTTCCATCCTCGGCTGTTCCCATAAAATAAAGGGATGGTTTACTATAGTTATCTTTGGCGCTCATCTTATCCAAGGATGTTACCTTTGCTTCTTCTATTGTAATATCGTCTACGACAGAATGCATTTCCCATTTAATATACTGTATATAATCAATAAATTCATTGGATAAACTACGGATTTCTTTTGCTTTATCATTAAAAGGTTTTGCCTTTTCTGGTTCTGCTTCTTCTGCTGCAGCAAACAAGGCATAACTCTGGTTCACTTTGGTATCAAAGTTCGTCGTTGTTTGTTCCATTGCCTCATTTACAACAACAAACGCATCCAAAATATCTTTAGACACATTCAATGCCAACATTGCAGTAAGAACAAGGTACATCATACTTATCATTCTCTGCCTCGGGGTTTCCGGACAATTTGTTGCTCCCATATATTCTGTTTATATTTTTAATTATACAACTTAATTAATTAACATAATAGCAGACAAGACTACTTGCTCATAGCTGCTAACATATTTCCATAAATATCATTCAATTTGCTGACATTTTTGGATAACATATCAATTTGTTCTTTATATGCAATAACTTGCGATGCTGATTGCGATAAATGTTCAGTTGTAGTTCTCATTTGAGCATCTAATTCTTTAGAAGCATCTAAGGCTTCCGTTGTCGTTTGAAGTTGTAATTCATATACTGCATTGATGGCAGACAAATTTTTGGATAAACGACTTACACCTTCCATGTATTCGGAATCAGTATCCATTGTTTGTACAGTTTGTTCATATACAGTAGCTAATTTATCCATTGCTTCTGTAGCCTTTTCTAATTTTTGAAAATATTCAGAAGCGGCATTTGAATTATGACCAACTGCTTCAGCTGTTTTTTCATAAGATTGACCTAAATTACGGATAGATTCAGTTGCTTTGGATAAGCTGGAAACAAAGCTATCTGTAGCCGCAACAGAATTGGAAACTCCTGAAAGTTGTTTTGCATTTTCCCCAAGGTTTTTCATCCCTGATACTAAACTTTCCAATAATTCAGGTCCCACTTTTGCTTCTTCCAAAGCACGATCTAATTGTTGGGTTATTGTTCCCTGTGCAAATTTCTTTGGTTTTTTTTCATCATCATGCCCCATTGCTAATTGCGGATATACCAATGACCAATTATATTCGACATGCAATGGCTCAAAAGCCGAAAAGAAAAATATAATAGATTCTGTTCCCATTCCTACTAATAGCATATAATCTGCGCCCGGATAGTGTAATATTTTAAACAACGCACCCATAATTACAACTGCAGCTCCTATACCATACAATTTTGCCATAAAATTTTTATACCCTTTACTTCTTACTAATTCATTTAGTCCCATAATATGATTTTTTAATTTAGTTTTTAATAATTTTTTTAATTAATGATTGTTTTATTTTTTACTTGTTTTATTTCATTCTAATATACATTGGATGCTGTTTTTAGATTATCTCCTTTAACGCGTCCTAAATAAGATTGCACACATCTAAATCCTACATAACTTTTACCTGTATCTTGATACTCATAAGAACGAGCAGCATTGTGAAGAAAATAACTTATATCTTTCCACGAACCACCGCGTATCACTTTTCTTTTCATTACTTCAGAATCACTTTTTTTTGCATAATATGAATATTGCATATTAAGGTCATGAGCAAATTTATACGCTGATTCATTAAAAGCGTCGTTACACCATTCGGCAACATTACCTGCCATATCATACAAACCCCAATCATTAGGATGATAATGCGCTACCATAATAGGTTCTACACCTCCATCTGCTGAATAATTACCTCTTTGGGGTTTGAAATTTGCCAAGAAACATCCATTTATATTGTTAGTGTACGGACCTCCCCATGGATAATCATTTGCATGAAAATATCCTCTCGAGGCATATTCCCATTCAGCTTCATTGGGTAAACGGAATTCATCTTCATATACCCAGTCTTTTTGACTACCTAAATAGACATTACGCAGGTGTGTTCGCCATGCGCAAAAAGCGTTTGCCTGTCTCCAACTTACCCCCACTACAGGATAATTATCGTATTGTGGATGCCAAAAATAATTACGTGCTAAAGGCTCATTAAAAGAATATGCAAAATCAAATATCCAACATAATGTATCTGGATAGATATTGATACTTTCTCTTTTTATAAAAGCTCTTTTCCCTTGCGAATAAGCCACAGGACGATTTTGGAACATTCCCTGATCATCTGTTTGAGGATCTATATTATCAAAATCTTTAAATGCAGCTCCCATTACATCTGGGTCTTCTGGGTCTCGGTAATTACGAATATCGACCCACCAATATTCAAAATTTAAAACTTTTACATTCAAGTCAATTGGAGCATAATGATAATAACGTTCATTTCCAAGAGGTGAACTAAAAATCGGCGCTAATGCAGCTCGATATTCTTCATTTGTAGAATTCCAATCAATTTTTGTTTTCCAATTAATAAGTCTGGGTTCAACAGGTTCTCCTTCGGATTCATGTCCTTTACCATAAGTAACAAAATGGGCATATTCTTCTTCATCTTCAAGACCTGCATTCCCTAATAATATATGGGCAATGGAGTCTCGCACCCAATCTACAAATTGACGATATTCGTTATTTGTTATTTCAGTTTCATCCATATAAAATGAATTTACTGTAATATTTTTTGGAGTGGAAGTTAAAGAATAGGCGGCATCCTGTGTACCTGCTCCTAATAAAAAATGTCCCTGTTCTATAAATTTCATTCCATACGGATTTTCATCAACAAATGTTGGACGATCTTTTACTCCTACCAATTGTCCATTCCCTGAATTATTACATGCGTTAATTATTAATGCTATTGCTATCAACGTTAAATAAAATGACTTCTTCATATTTCTGACAATTTTGTTTATTCAATTTCTAATTCTAAATGCTTTATCTATGTTATCTATCTACTATATTCAATAGGTTTATTTCCTAATAATCTTGTTCCCTTATACCCATAAATGGATGGCTTTGTTACAATATTGAAGCAATATTTTAAACAAAACTCATATCCACCGAAACTTCTTCCGTATCTTATCATCTTGGATGTGTTTATATCATACGAGCCAATAACTTCCAATCCGCGCATTGCCGTTGATGAATTTACAAATGGTTTTGCCCCTATAATCAAAGCAATAGCATCTACTACTCGATAGCTTGCTCCAAACCATAATAAATTATTGTAATCAGCTAATAAGGTAAGGTCTAATTGAACCATTGTCAAGTCTGTTTTTAATAACACACTTGGTTTCAATGTCCAATCAGGATTGGAAGGAAGTGTAAAAGAATATCCTCCCAATGCATAAAAGTGTCTTGCTCCTCTTTGATAAACTTTATCGCCTCCAATGGCAGAGATCAATTGAGTTGCGCTAATACCTGCGTACCATTTATCCTGCATTTGATAATGAGCTCCAAAAGAAAAATCAACATACATATCATTATCTGCCAAATCGCCTTGTATTAATGGATCTATACTACCAGTACCGCCCCAATACTCGGATGTCTTAATTGATCTACTTAAAAAATCGGCAGAAAGTCCAATCCCTAAATTTCCTCCGCTAATATTCATCCTAAAGGAATATGCCAATTTGACGGCTATATCATTTTGATGCCCATAAGCATCATTATATATTGATAATCCCAATCCACCATGCAATACTTTTACAGGAGAATGTATTGTTACCAAAATATCTCGGGGTGATGTTTTATATTTATCGCCTGTTTCTGGATTTATGTCAGTAAAACCTGCCCATTGTTGACGATAATGCAACGAGGCACAAATACCCGCATTTCCCGCATATCCGGGATTTACAGGTAGAATTGTATACATATATTGCGTGAATTGCGGGTCTTGTTGTGCAAAACCGACACTTGCAACACCTAGTAAAACAATAAAAAAATAAAACCTTTTATTCAACATAATGCACTGATATATCACAATTTATTTTCATAACACATTCAAAAATATTTGCCTTATTTTCACTATGAGCAAACATTATATTTTGAACGCCCAAAATTACAAAAAATTTTTGAGTATTTCTATTTCTTGCAACTTTTTTTTTAGTTTGGTTTAAAACAGCAAATCCATATTTTATGTAATATTGTATTACACAACAAATTATACATATTATAAAGTAATAAAATTTAATTACATTCATTTATTTATTCTCTATGTTTTTATTTTTTCTTTTATTCTCTATTAATTAAAGCCAATCTACTTATTGATACAGGGGTTTTTCTTTTATATTCGGTTGAAATAACTCGTTCAATAAGTGGATGTTGTTCTAATGTTTTATCTCCTTGAAGATAAAGCGCCAATATTTTATCTACTTCTTCGTAGGTAGGTACGCCAAGTTGTTCCAAATCGGAATTACTAATACCTAATCCGTCTGTAGGTACAGCTTCTATACATTGCATAAGGGCGTCGGCTTGTTCTTTTGTATGTTGTTTACACAAAAATCGCGCAGCAAGATATATTTCTGTTTTCCATAAATGAGCAAAAGGCGCATAATCTCCCACATCTCCGTGAAGCGTCCAAAAACCTGTTAAATATTCAGTAAAATTATCCGTAGAAATCACAATACCCCTATTCAATTGCGCTAAATCATACAGACATATCATTCGAATACGTGCCTTACAATTTCCCATTCGCAGAAGAGACAAAAATTGATTATTCAGCTCTGGTAGCGCTTCCTTATATACATTATAAATATGAGTATAATCCAAATATTGAAAATCATGACAAAAAAGAGAACCTATCGTCTTGGCGCGATCTATTTCGTCATCTTTATTAGTTTCAATTGTAATGGAACGTCCTATCAATTTTGTATTGGTAAAATCACATACGGGACGCAGTAATACGGCAGCAAAAGCGCTATCAATACCTCCCGATAAACCTATGACCAATGATTTTAATTGATTATCCATAATATAAGCAGCCGTTTTTGCTCTCATTACCTTGATAGCATGTGATATTTCTGCTTCTGTCGTTAAAAACTGCGCATCGGATGATGAAAATACTGATAAAGACATGATGTGTTTTTTTTATTCAATTAGTTAATTCGCTATTGTCTTCTGCAGCTACCGTTTCATTGTTTATACCTGCTGTTATTTCCATAATATCTCTCCCGTCGGGAAGAAGAGGTGGATGTTTCTTTTTATATTTTTCCAAATCTTCGTCGTATTCAGGGATAGATGCTTTTATTGTTTCAATAGAGGGTATATCTCTAAAACTCCATTTGTCAATAACATATCCCTGTTTAATCAATATAACTCCCGGATTGTTACGGATAGCCGTTTTTAAAGGAGTTATATCGCTAAAATAAAAATAAATATCCGTATTATTTTCCTTATTAAACATTTCTGTTTCCTGTAACAATGACCCTGTTATAACGATATAATCCCAATTGTTTGCATCTAAATCACGAATTAAATTACGTATCGGTTCAAATTTTTCTGGAGTAATTTCTCTTACATCACGCATAAAGATAATAAAAGTATAGTTGGGAGAAGTGATGATATTATTCTTTATATCATTTTTATTCCTGATATCCGTAATGGTAAAATCAGCTAAAGGAGCATTAATTCCCTCTTGTATTATCTTTTCTATTCTATCATGCCATGTATAATTGTTTTCCAAGTCTACGGATTGAATACTGTCTTCTGCGATAAGAGAAAGTTCTTCCATTGTTATCTCTTTAATAGAGCCTGTGGTATTGTTTTTATATTGAAAAACATAATCAACTACTGGCGCTTGAGAGTAAGTTTCTCCTGCAATAAAATTACCCACTTTCCATGGTCGGAAATCGTGCCAGGGTTCGTGACGTAAACAATGTATCTGCACAAATAGCGAAAATCCAGCAACCAACAAAAGAGGAAGCCATTGCGTAATGTAATACCATTGTTGAGGCTTTTGTTTATTCCGTTGAGAAAATATAATGATAGTAAAGAACATGAAAACAATATTTTTATAAAATGTCTCATGATTTGTCAGTTTGATAAAATCTCCAAAACATCCGCAATCCGTTACAACAAAGATTTCAAAATGCTTGTCAAATACGTTGTTTACTATGGCAACAATGTTTTGTGCGTATGCAAGCCAAGCCGTAAGAACGGTAAAGAACATCATAAATAATAATAATCCCCAAGACGTTAATCGTATTTGGATATTCAGCAATAATGCACACCCCAATAGAAATTCTGCACAATTAAGCAGAAATGCAAAAACCATAGCTATCGGCGTCATAAAATCCATACCGAAAGAAATAAAATATTCTTCAAATTTCAAAGCAAAGCCGTATGGGTCTACCATTTTTACATAGCCTGAAAAAATAAATAGAAGTCCTATAAATATGCGTGAAAAATTATATATATAGTACATCGCAGGTTTGGGTTTCTTTGAAACATTTCTTTGTCCGTATACTCTCATAATATTTATTTTTGTTTTGTTATTTTAATTAATGCAAAAACTGCATAGTTGAATATATCATAATAATTGGCATCAATTCCTTCGGAAACAAGTGTTTGTCGATTAAGATTTTCTATTTGTTTAATACGAAATATTTTCATTAGAATAATATCTGTCAGAGAACTTATACGCATATTAACCCAAGCCTCATCATAATCATGATTTTTATTTACAAGTAATTCTTTTGCTTTTTGTACATACCTATCATATAAAGCTAAAACTTCTTTGTCTGACAGACTGTTCTCCGCATTAGAATCGGAAGATAAAGTAAACTGCATTTGCGCGATAAGTGCGTAATTGACAATTCCAATATATTCCGAATAAACATCTTCATCTATCTTATTTAGACCTTTTTCTTCAATATTTCTAATCCGTTGTGCTTTGATATATATTTGATCCGTTATAGACGGTAATCGCAATATACGCCATGAAAGACTGTAATCATGCATCTTTTTGACAAAAATGTCTTTACAAATAGAAACAACTGTATCAAACTCTTGTAATGTATTACTCATAGATATTTGTCATCTTAAAATTGAACGGCAAAGATAATAAAAAAAATGAAAGCATTTTCATTTCAAAGATTTTTTTTTATCAAATTACATTAGCACGAAAGCAGGAAGGAGGCTGTGTGAAAAGTTTTTTTGTAACAATAGAGGTCGTCATTTTGAGGCGCTCCGCGACGTAGCGCCCGTAAGAGGAGCGGAGCTAATCCCTAACAATCAATGCGTTTTTAGTTATGAATTAGATAGGCTTCGCTCGCAATGATGGCATTGTTTGGACGCCTTTGTATGTTTTCACACAACCTCTTTTCGTGTCTTTTTGCTTTCGCGCCATTACAACTATTGAAAAAGAAATCAAAATAATATTTTGTATTGATAATATTTATATCTTTGCAGCGTTAGTGTATTATCGAAGAAAGGAAAGAGAAAAAAACAACTTACAAAAAAAAATTGAAATAAACAGGAGGATACAACATGAACCCTATATCAGATAATAAAACGATAAATTATTTTTTTACCTCTACGAAAGAAGAAAAAATTTATATCTACATTTCTTTGTCAGGGTATTTATTTTTACCTACAAATAACATATATTACGCACGGATGTCTGCTCTGTGCTCTCTATTTACGATTTTTTCAGACGAAAGAACTTATCCTTTCTTACATTATATACGACAGACTTTGATGGGAAGATTAAAAAAATATTTTCAGGAGTTTGTAGACTTATTCATTCCGAAAAAAAATCCATTTATAGTCGGTCGAAGTTTGTCTTCCGACAAAAAAAATCCATTTATAGTCGGTCGAAGTTTGTCTTCCGAC
>JAIROC010000407.1 GCA_031257735.1 Bacteroidales bacterium
ATGTCAGTAGCTTCCGTGCGGCCATGGTGTCCGCCGGCCTCGCCCGGCAACAGGAAGCCGAGCAGGTGAATGTCGTCGGCGGTCATCGCGCCGGCAGAATATTGGCCGTAGGCCCACAGGCGAACCTGCGCCAAGCAAATCCCTACGGTCAATTTGAGCAGGGTGTTGCGCTCGGTGCGGTCTACCGGCGAAGCGGCATTGGTGCGGCATTTGTTAATCAGCGCCTGCAACCGGTCGCGGTTGTTGGTGAGCCGGCTCAGCAGGTCGGGCGCAATGCCCCATTCCGGATGCGCCTGCAGGATGCCCACCATGTTGTCGATGTTGCTGAACTGGTCGTCGATGCCACCATGCCACCGGCGGGTAGCGGCAAGGACGCCCTCCGCAATAACGCCTGCCGCAAGTGCGAAAGCGAAAGTTACACCGCTGCCGTCGTCCGGCAGAAAGCTTCCGCTCAAAAGGGCGGATAAAAATAAAAAAGATGTCATAATTGTTTTAATTAATTGGTTTATATTTTGTTGAGTTGTTTACACGCCCCATTTACCTGTCCATTTCCGGGAAAAACACGCACGAGATAACTTTTATCTCGTACAAGACAACTTTCATCTTGCACGAGACATGTTGTATTTAGCGGTAGATAATCTTTATCTCGCACGAGACAGTTCTTATCTTGTACGAGACATGTTGTATTTAACGGTAGATAATGTTCATCTTGCACGTGATGGCTTGTATCTCGCACGAGACGGTTTCTATCACGTACAAGATGGCGTTCATCTCGTGCGTGTTTTTTTGTTGTCATATTATTTTTTACAGGATATTTGGTTAGCATTTTCATTTTCTTCGGATGTTTGGTTTGTTCTACCAAGTCAAATTGAAGAAAAATAATAATACTGATAATCAATTCAGTATCCATGATAAATAAATGTGTCAGGGGGAGAAAAAGGGGAAAAGGGGAAGAAAAAGGGGAAGAAAAATAAATAAAAAAAGAGCAATGTGCACAAATTACCACAATTGCTCAAGAGCAGGCAGGGCGCGGTATAGAGAGGAAATGCTTATAAAATAAAAGAGTGGATATGGGAAGGATTAAGAAAAAATTAATTTGACTTGGTAGAACAAGCCACTGCTGGGCGACAGGCAATACCGTAAAAATGAACGCAAACGAAGTGCAAATGTATAATATTTTTTCTTAACATGGTTATTTAAATATTAAAAAAATGTAAAAAAAACTTGTAATGACTTGAGTAAGAGTGTGCTTTTTTTGGGGGAATACCTGCTTTAGCTGCGTTATTATGCGACTCTTGAATTTTCTTATTGTTGCCCTTAAAAACAAGAATTCTATGAACTACCCGCGAGCTTCAATTACTGCATCAGGATATTCACTGCACTTTTGTAGTACTGATTTGCAGAAACTAACAAAATTCTCATAACTGCCCCAACCATTAGGCGGATTATAAGCTTTGTATTTATCAGGGTTTGCTTCCAACTCTGTTTTAATGGCTTGCAACTTTGTATATGTGGAATCCATATCTGCTCTGCTTTTCTGAATGTCAAAGCCGTTTTTGAAAAAGTATATATCTAAACTCATAAATTCTTATTGCCACTTCTATTTACATATCGTTCCATAACTATAATTTTTGGTATTCATAATCATTTCTGATATTTGCAGAAAAATATTTTCCATGTGATTCTGCATTCATTAATTCTTCATATACATCGTGAGGCACATCAAAATATTGATATATGCCACCATGATTAAATTCAACTTCTAAAATTTCATTTTCAGAGTCATAACCTATTGAAGCCAAATTTGACGATTCTACTGTTTGTCTTTTCATGAATGTCTTTTTTATAAATTATTATTATTTTTACTTACTCCTATTCCATCTTCTTGCAGAAAGTTTTTAACTCTTTCTTCAGCAACCTTTAAGGTTTGAAATATCTGACTTAACGCTTTTTGTCAAAGATAGTACTTCCATCTAAAATCAAAGATTTTTTGGAAAAAAGTTATCAACAGAATCATTCGCAACATATTTTCCTTTTTTCGTTTGAGCGACAGCATGCTGCTATTTTTATTCATATCCATCTGATTTTTGAGCCAACTGTTTTACAGCGCGGTCGAAATTTGGTGGCGACTCTTGAATTGATACGATAACCGAGCGAGATAATCATATCAAGGTTATAGTATTTAGTATTATAATTCTTGCCGTCAGCAGCAGTATGTAAGAAATCCTTACATACTGAAATATCCTGAAGTTCACCTTCTTCCAAAATATTTTTAATGTGCATTGTAATATTTGGACGCGAAGTCAGAAACAAATCGGCGAGTTGCGCCTGCGTCAGCCAAACCGTTTCTTCTTCGAGCCGCACAGATACTTTTGCCACCTTGTCGTCTGTTTCGTAAATAACAAAATCAGTTCGACTTTTTTCTATTTTATCGTTTTTCATATTTATCCTGCATTTTTTTGTATTCTATGTTTTGGGGTTGGGTATAAATACCTTTATTAAAATTACAAAGCTAAATCTATTTCATTCATTATCCTGTCCGTTTCGTTCAATGCGAAGATTATTTTTCGGTAATGTTCAATATCTTCATATGTTAATGTTCTACCTTTGCGGTCTTTGAGCCATTTTTGTGCGGGCTGATAGCCGCCAATATAGAAATTCCACGCTTCGGACGGGACATTGTCGAAATATTGCGCGTCGTTTATCCAAACTTTACAGTCATGGTAGTCGTTGGATTTTTGGGTAAATGAATTTTCCACCCTGTTATTTCCCGATTTTGGGAAATTAGCCACCTCACCCCCTGCCCCTATCCAAAGGAGAGGGGGGAATTCCATTAAATGTAAATGCCTTAATCTTTCGCCGAACGCTACTAACTTTTCAAACTGTTCTGCATTTTTGGGATATGGTATGCGCGGAAAATCTATTTTCAGAAATTCTTTGTATTTTTCTCTGTATGAGGGCGAATGTAGAACGGCATAAACGTAATCGAAAATCTGTTCGGGACACAATTCCCCTTCTTTGGAGGGGTGCCCGAAGGGCGGGGTGGTTTTATCCTCTATGGAGCAAGGCGGGGTGGTTTTATCCTCTATGGAGAAGGCAGGGGGTGGTTGTAAAGCCGCATGACTATGCAACATTTCCATCACATTATCCAAGCGTTTTTTTATATCTATATCCGGAATATGAATTACCGTCAATCCTACACTTTGTAAAAACGCATCTCTTGCAGCATCGTATTCCTGCTTGTTATCGTGGCTGCTGCCGTCGATTTCAATTACAACATTACAATTTGTACAGAAAAAATCGACAATATAATTCCCAACAATTTTTTGCCGGTCAAAATCGTATCCTTTGAACTGTTTATTTTTTACCTTGTTCCAGAATAGTACTTCCGAAAGATTTCCCGCTTTACGCAATTCTCGCGCCCTTTCCTTCAGACTTGAATTATAAGGTAGTTGCATATAGTTTTGCGTGTTTCTACCACCCCGCCCTTCGGGCACCCCTCCTTTGGAGGGGAATTTCGCTACAATCGCCTTGTTCAAATTCGCCACTTTTTCCATTTGCCCGAAATGTTCGTGATAAAGGTAGAGGGGGAAAATTAAACCACCACCTCTGTAGTAAATATTCAAATCTGTTATTGTTGAAGTTACAGATACTAAATTCCATTCCATTGCCCCAACGCTTTGACCTTGCCTGCCAATAATTAATCCGAGATTGTCCCTTTGAATAAAATGTTTCATGAATTTTCCACGAGGCATACAATGAAATCCTTTTGTAGTTCCTGTAAAATATGTGTAACGAATATCAAAAGGGCGATAATTGATTTTAACTATTTTATTAAAATCCGGATTAGCAGATAAATCTCTTCTTGCTCCTGCAACGCTCCAGTCTCTGACATCTTCGCCAAGTTCAAATCGCTTTCGCGCAGTTTCATTATCAAGTGATAAAAATTCAGTAATAATATTTATCGCTTGTTCTTTTGTGAAATGTACAGTAAAATTGTCTCTTGCAGTAAATAGCCCATTAGAATTTACAGGAAATAATTCTTGTAATAAAAATCCCTTTTCGTATTCTTCTTTGTTATCATTGTTTTTAGGAACAAAAAAGTAAAATGGACCTTCAGGATTTAATTTTCCCCAATCTATGCTATTCAGGTTGTTGTCTATCAAGTATCCATATTATACAATTCTTTTTCCGAAAATATCATAATGAAAAACTTTGGCAAATTCATCATTTCACTTCTTTCCAGTTTTTACAAAAATATTAATTGATACGCCCTGCTGAATATCAAACACATTTTCGTCTTTTGAGCCGTCGGGCGCGGTTTCTTTTTTCTTAGCG
>JAIROC010000446.1 GCA_031257735.1 Bacteroidales bacterium
GACAAAATGACATTATGAAAGCGTAATTATTCAACATGTCGATCCTGCCTGTTTTCAAAATGTATCAACTCATAATGACGAATATACGAAACGTTTGATAGTTTTCGGACAGACACTAATTATTAATTGCTTAGCGTTTTCCCGTGTTATTGATTACGGGCTTTCAGTTTCTCCGTTTATTAGTGTTGATAGATAAATTTTCCGTTTTCAGTATGAAGGGTTACTTTCCTTTTTTCTGACGCTTCGCAATAACCAATGATTTTTGCTTCTACGTTAAATTGTTGTGAGATGTCTATAATATCATTCGCTATTTCAGGGTTTACGTACAATTCAAAACGGTGTCCCATGTTAAACACTTTATACATTTCCTGCCAAGGTGTGGAAGATTGTTTTTGTATCATTTGAAATAAAGTAGGAACAGGAAAGAGATTATTTTTGACAACATGTAGATTGTCTATGAAGTGTAATATTTTGGTTTGACCACCACCACTACAGTGTACCATTCCGTCAATATGGGGACGATATTTTTGCAGTATTGCTTTGATGACAGGCGCATAAGTACGTGTAGGGGATAAGACTAATTTTCCGACATCAACGCCTTCTATTTCGCTTGGATCGGTAAGATTGTATGCACCTGAATAGACTATATTTTCGGGGATGCCTGCATCAAAACTCTCTGGGTATTTTTTAATAAGTGTTTTATTAAAGACGTCATGACGGGCGGAAGTCAGTCCATTGCTACCCATTCCGCTATTATACGCATCTTCGTAAGAGGATTTGCCATAAGAAGATAATCCTACGATAACATCACCCGCTTTTATATGAGCATTATCAATAATATCCTTGCGTTTCAGTCGACAGACAACGGTCGAATCCACTATTATCGTGCGTACCAAATCACCTACATCGGCAGTCTCCCCGCCTGTGGAATAAATGCCTATTCCGAGATTACGCATTTTCTCCAAAAACGCTTCCGTTCCTTCGATGATTGCCGTAATAACTTCACCGGAAATTAAACGCTTATTGCGTCCGATAGTAGAAGAAAGTAAAATATTATCTACTGCGCCAACACAAAGCAAATCATCTGTATTCATCACAATGGCGTCTTGTGCAATGCCTTTCCATACAGATAAATCGCCTGTTTCTTTCCAATACATATACGCTAATGATGATTTTGTGCCTGCGCCATCTGCGTGCATAATACAGCAATAATTGTCATCATGCGTTAAAAAATCAGGCACAACTTTACAAAATGCCTTTGGATATAAGCCTTTATCTATTTTCTCTATCGCCTTATGAACATCCTCTTTAGATGCGGAAACTCCACGAAGATTGTATGTTTGTTCACTCATAAATACTTTTTACTCTTATTATTTCTCGTTGATATTACTGACTGCAAAAGTACAACTTTTTAAATCAACAGACAAATATTTTTTCCCCCTTCCGAGCAGCGTAGCTAATCCCCTTTGTTGTTTTCTCGTGCAATTAATTACGCTTTGTTCGGACGAGGTTCTACCTCGTCCGCTCTATCCAAGCAGGCTATGCCTGCTCCGAACAGAGGCAAAACATCTTTTGCTCCTACGATACAGCCTTATTGGTTTGTTTTCACACAGCCTCTTTCTTGCGTTAGCTCATTTTCAATTTTCAATTTTCAATATTGACATTAAGGGAATAAAAAAAGTGACCCAAGGAGTCACTTTTCAATATATAAGATATAATAGTATAGTTTTATCTTATTGGAATATTTTTCAATGCTTCTACTAAAAAGTTCCAGAATTTCTCCACACTTTCGATATTTACTCTTTCGTCTGGAGAATGTGGATTTCGGATAGTTGGACCAAAAGAAATCATATCCAAATTAGGATAAACACCACCGAGTAAACCACATTCCAATCCTGCATGTATTGCCTTAATTAAGGGTGTCTTTTTATACAAAGATTCGTAGGTTTTAATCATTGTTTGTAATACTTTGGATTCCATATTAGGCTTCCAACCGGGATAACCACCAGAAAAAGTACATTTTGCTCCTGCTAAACGAAATACAGATTCCATCATTTCGGCAAGATCTTCTTTTGCTGTATCTACAGAACTGCGTAATAAACATGCAATTGAAATCTGTCCATTTTCCGACTTGACAATGGCTAAATTAGTAGACGTCTCAACAAGTCCTTTTACAGAATCACTCATACGAATTACCCCATTAGGACATCCATAAACAGCATCTATTAAATTCATTGCTGTTTTTTCGTCAATAACAGTTTCTACTTTTGCCTCTGCCAAACAGATACAAACATCAGGTTCTACCAGATTTAACTCTGCTTTAATAACAGAGAAGAACTTTTCTACATCTTCTTTCAACAAATTTACTTTATCCGAAGGAATGCAAATCGTGGCAAATGCTTCACGTGGAATAGCATTTCTAAGACTACCTCCATTGATAGAAGCAATACGAACATTGTATTTCTGTACAATCTGTTTTAAACAACGAAATAATATCTTGTTTGCATTAGCTCTTCCTGTATCAATATCCATCCCTGAATGTCCACCTTTTAAGGCTTTTACAATCAACTCAAAACTTGTATATCCGTTTGGAACAGTTTCCTGTTTATAATCAAACGTGATAGAAGCGTCCAATCCTCCTGCACATCCCACATACAATTCTCCTTCATCTTCGGAATCCAGATTCATTAGAATATCGCCATGCAGTACATTAGGTTTCAAACCGAAGGCGCCCGTCATACCTGTTTCTTCGTCTATAGTAATAAGCGCTTCAAGCGGACCATGAGCAATATCATTTGATTGCAAGATACTCATAGCTGCTGCACATCCAATTCCATTATCGGCGCCTAAGGTAGTACCGTTTGCGCGTACCCAACCATCATCTCCTATTTGGATTTCAATAGGGTCTTTGGTAAAATCATGTACTTTATCGGAATTTTTTTGAGGCACCATATCAATATGTCCTTGCAGGATAACACCTTGTCTATTTTCATATCCTTTCGTTGCTGGTTTAGAGAAAATAATATTCCCCACGCTATCTTGTAGCGCGGAGATATTATGTTCTTTTGCCCATTGTAACAACCATGCAGTTATTTTTCCTTCATGTTTTGATGGATGTGGAATAGAACAAATATGTCTAAAGTTTTCCCACAACAATGTTGGCTTTAAATTCTTATTTTCCATGTTTATTGTTTTTAGTAAACAAAGAATATTATACCTTAAAGCTCAATATCATCCATACAGAATATTCTACGCAGTGGTTCTACATAATCCAATTTTTCCCATGGATAGAAATCCACCATCTTAAAATATCGTTCCTGACCTTTACGGTCTTTTCTCACTTGAACCGTATCATCTTTATAAAAGACTTCTACTTCTGCAGTATAAGGTTCTATTCCAAAATGTCCACAAGATGCTGTTGGCAAATAAATAGGATTTTTCAACCCAAAACGTTTGATTATACCATAAGGCGTCAAGTCAAACATACTTTCCACGATACGAGCAATATCTTCCGATGGAATAGGTCTACCGTGACTATCTCTCACTCTTGTTGTATCATGAGTTTCTATGCGCAAACTAACAGGTCTTGCAACCCCAATAGCGTATGCTATCTGTACTGTTACTTCACGTGCAACTCCTGCTGCTACCAAATTTTTTGCAATATGGCGAGCTGCATAGGCTCCTGAACGATCAACTTTAGAAGCATCTTTTCCTGAAAATGCGCCGCCTCCATGAGGACATATACCTCCATAAGTATCAACTTCTATTTTACGACCTGTTAAACCTGTATCTCCATGCGGACCTCCTATAACAAACTTTCCTGTTGGATTTACCAATAATTTGAAATTTGTCTTGAAAAACCGTTTCTTTGATGAAGGAGCTGATTTTCTAACTGCTGGAAGTAAAATATTTCGTACATCTGCTTCTATAATATCTCTCATCTTTTGTTCATCTTCATGAAAATCATCATGTTGAATTGAGATGACAATTGTATGGATACCTACAGGTTTTCCCTTATCGGTATATTCCATTGTTACCTGTGCTTTTGCATCAGGACGAAGGTATTTCATTTTTTTACCTTCCTTACGAATAGCAGTTATTTCTCGAATTAATCTGTGAGCAACTTCGATAGGCAATGGCATAAAATTATCCATTTCGCTTGTTGCATAACCATACATTAATCCCTGATCTCCTGCCCCCTGTTTTTCAGGTTCTGTGCGAATAACGCCCTGTACGATATCAGGAGACTGTTCATGAATGGCTGACAGTATTCCACATGAATTACTTTCAAACCTGTATTCGCCTTTTGTATACCCTATTTTGCGAATTACTTCACGTACTGTTTCCTGAACATCCAAATAAGCTGTTGTTTTAACTTCCCCTGCACAGAAAACAAGACCTGTTGTTACAAGTGTTTCACATGCTACCTTTGATTCTGGATCTCTTCTTAAAAATTCATCTACTAATGAATCTGATATTTGATCCGCTACTTTGTCCGGGTGTCCTTCTGACACCGATTCTGATGTAAATAAATAAGACATTGTGTTCTAAATTTTAATTATTTTCTTTTATTTATTGTATAATCTAACGATTTCCGATATTGTTTATTGTACATATTGTACAAAGAATAGGCTCATCTTGTTTTTCATTATATTTTATCTTGTTTCTTTTAATGAGTTTAATGTATTCTTTGCCTTTGTAAGTTCATCTTGTTTCATGATAATTTTTTTCTCTCTATCTTCTAATTGTTTCTTTAATTTCTCTCTTTCTTGAGTTAATATTTGGGTTTCTTTTTCTAATTTTGTAATTATTTTTGTTTGTATATCAGACTTTTGGTCAATATCATACTGTCGCAAATAAGTCTCTACAAAATTATTCAGGAAGATTTTCATACTCTCCAACAATTGAGGATGACTTGCTGTAGTTACAAAATTTTCGTTCCCTGTTGAAACCAACAGGTATACTATTGTTTTTTGTTCTTTTCTTTTACCAATGGCAGTTACTTTTGTATAAATATCATAATTCAAAACGCCAAAATCCGCGAACGGTTGTGATTGATAATATCTAAAACCTTTCATTGTTGTTCCCTTCAATCCTGATACGTGTTCCAAACGAGACTGCATCGCCGCAGTTGTTAATTTTACGTCATAATCCGAAGTAATAATACTAACTCCTTGAACATTCTTTTTGTCAAAATTAATCATTTCTTCCATTGCTGTTTGTGTAAAACCCATTACACTTATTATCATCATCAAATTTAAAAAAAACCATCGTCTCATTGTTTATTATTATTTTAAGTTAAAAAATAGATTTCCCAAGCTCTGCCTTTATACACTTACAATTATCATGCCGCATTTTCGGGGGGAATGACTGAATTTATATAACGATATTGAATATGTTGCAATTAGTATCCATCATGACTATTCAAAATAAGCTAATATCGTTTTTTTTGCCACTACTTTTTCTTTCATATCCACGTTTACACGCACATTCATGGGGAGTAAAACATCTACTCGTGAACCAAATTTGATAATACCAAGTTCATCTCCTTGTTGTACTGTTTCTCCTTCTTTTGCTTTACAGATAATTCTACGTGCCATTGCCCCTGCTATTTGTTTAACCAATACTTTTCTTTTTTCATTGTCTTCTATCACAACTGACGAATGTTCATTCAGTTCCGATGATTTTGGATGCCATGCCAGCATTTTATCTCCCGGATAATAATCACACAAAACAACTTCTCCCGATATGGGATAATAATTGACGTGAACATTCATCGGCGACATGAAAATAGATATTTGTATCCTGTTTTCGTGCAAATATTTACTCTCCAACAATTTTTCTATGACAACAATCTTGCCATCTGCAGGCGCATAAATAGCATTTTTATTTATTTCAATATCTCTCTGGGGATTCCGAAAAAAACGAACCGTGAAAAATAATACAAGTATACCCAACATATAAAGGGGATAACAAATATAAAACCAAGGTGAAAAAATATAGTACACAATCATTGCCAAAGCAAATAATACCAGCGTTGTTATTGCAATAATCCTGTAACCTGCTTTATGTATTTTCATATTATATGTATTTATTTTATAAGGATTAAATATAATGAAGCAAATGGAATAACAAACAGTATAGAATCAAATCTATCCAATATTCCACCGTGTCCGGGCAAAATAAATCCCGAATCTTTTACGAGCAACTGTCGTTTGAATAAAGATTCTACTAAATCGCCTACTGTAGCAACGACCGCTACCATAAAGGCTAAAATTATCCATTGAATAACAGATAAAGATAACACTGTAAATATTCTAGGCATAAAAAAAGATAAGCCCACTAACAATATTGTGCCGCCAATAGCGCCTTCCCATGATTTTCGGGGAGAAATTCGTTCCATTAATCGATGTCTTCCTGCTAAACTTCCTATACAATATGCCATTGTATCATACAACCATACAAATATAAACAATGATAACAAAAAATATTCTCCTCCTTGAGATAACATGGAGGGAATAGTATTGATCAATGAAAATGGAACCACAATCCATATTATTCCTGTTACGGAATAGCCGATATTGGTAAACGGATTTTCCTTTTTACGAAACAGTTCTACAATAAATAGTAGAAAAAAGACGACTACTATCAACAACAATAACATTTCTCCTGTAATGATACTTCTTATTTTAGTGTTTGATATGAGAAAATAAACCAATAATGCTGTTATATAAAAGAAAAAAGACAGATTAATTCCCTTCTGTACAAGTAAGGTTCTGTACTCAAACAGCGCTATACAGCTAAACAATAAAAAGACATTAAACAATACCTTTCCAGAGAAAAGAATAGAAAGTATTACAATGCTAATAAACAATATTCCTGTTAGAGTCCGTATCAGTAAGGATTTCATGATTTAAGATTGTTCTTCAATAACATGTTCTTCATGGTCAAATGGACGTTTGCCAAATATTGCAATCAAATCTTCTCTGAAAATAACTTCTTTTTCCAGAAGCTGCATAGCTAATTTTTCCAAATTCTCCTTTTGACTTTCTAAGATGGATTTTGCTTTTTTATAGGAACTTTCAATTAATTCATGAACTTCTTCATCAATCAACTGTGCTGTTTTTTCGCTATAGGGACGTGTAAAAGAATATTCGTTTTGTCCTGTAGAATCATAATAGCTTATGTTCCCTATTTTCTTATTTAATCCATAGTAAGCAACCATTGCATAAGCCTGTTTGGTAACACGTTCCAAATCGTTCAATGCTCCTGTTGAAACGGTACCGAATATTAATTCTTCGGATGCTCGTCCTCCCAATGTTGCAGCAATTTCGTCTATCAATTGCTCATTGTTTGTAATTTGTCGTTCTTCAGGCAAATACCACGCAGCCCCCAAAGACTTACCACGAGGCACAATAGTTACTTTCACCAAAGGCGCTGCATATCGTAACATCCAACTAACAGTAGCATGACCGGCTTCGTGAAATGCTATTACTTTCTTTTCTTCCGGAGAAATGATTTTTGACCGTTTTTCCAAACCTCCAACAATACGATCTATTGCGCTCAAAAAATCTTCTTTATCTATCTCTTCTTTTTCATTGCGAGCGGCAATTAATGCAGCTTCATTACATACATTGGCTATATCTGCTCCTGAAAAGCCGGGAGTTTGTTTAGCAAAAAATTCCAAATCCACACTTTCGGCTAATTTCAAAGTGCGAACATGTACTTTGAAGATATCCAATCTTTCTTCCAGATTTGGAAGTTCTACATGAATTTGACGGTCAAAACGTCCTGCTCGCAATAATGCCTTATCCAACACATCTGCTCGATTGGTTGCCGCTAAAATAATAATTCCCGTATTGGTTGAAAATCCATCCATTTCGGTGAGAAGTTGATTTAAGGTATTTTCTCTTTCATCATTTGCACCTGTAAAGGAGTTACGTCCACGGGTACGCCCTACGGCGTCTATTTCATCAATAAAGATGATACAGGGGGCTTTTTCTTTTGCTGTTTTAAAAAGGTCTCGCACACGGGATGCTCCTACCCCCACAAACATTTCTACAAAATCAGAACCTGACAAAGAGAAAAAAGGCACTTTTGCTTCACCTGCTACTGCACGTGCCAACAATGTTTTTCCTGTACCGGGAGGACCTACAAGTAATGCGCCTTTGGGGATTTTTCCACCGAGATTGGTATACTTTTGGGGATTTTTTAAAAAGTCTACTATCTCCATCACTTCTTCTTTTGCGCCTTCCAAGCCTGCTACATCTTTAAACGTAATAGAAACCTGCGTATTTTTGTCATACAATTGGGCTTTTGACTTGCCGATACTAAACAATTGGTTGCCACCTTTTCCGCCTCCCATACCGCGAAACATCAAATAGGTTAGAAAAATTATCACTAATAAAGGTAAAAACCATACAAAGGATTCAAAACTCCATTGTTTTGTATTATCGTTTCGGATAGTAATATGTTTAAAATCTTTTTTGGCTTGCAATTTTTCTTCATCCGTCATTTCGAATGTTTCTCTTTCGAACAATTCTTCTTCCGCTGCATTTATATCTTCTCGAAAAGAAACGACATCTGCTATTTCGATATAAAAATGAGGTCCTTCTCTGTTGATTTCAAATGCTTTTTTGTAGGATGTATCATTATTTATATGCGCCTGATTCAGATAAATATTTGCAATATCTTTATGTTTCATGATTTCAATGAGTGTTATATCACCTTTGAGGATCATGCTTCGAAGTTTCACATTATCTATTTCCTGGACATCCTCATTAAAATTCCAGAATGCCATGACCAATAAAAATATTGTCAAGATAATATATATCCAATAAAAATTAAAGGTACTCTTCTTATTTCCTGGCATTTTATCAGATGGATTTTGCTGTTTAGATTTGTTATCGTTATCTGTTTTTTCCATAAATTAAATTAATATAATAAATATTACAAATGATGAATAAGAGAAACATATATCATGCCTTTGTAAAATTATACTCAATACGTTCCGCATCAATCCACAAACTTTCAATATCATAAAATTCTCTACTTTCTTTCAAAAAAATATGAACCAAAACATCAAAATAATCTATCAATATCCATTGAGAATTGTGCATTCCTTCTACATGTTTCGGAAATACATGCATATCTTCTTTTATTGTTTCAAGAACACTGTCACATAAGGCTTCCGCATGGGTATTGGATGTGGCTGTGCAAATAATAAATCGGTCGAACAGTGTTAACTTCAATTTCGACAGATTCAGCTCTACTATATTTAATGCTTTTTTATCTTGTAATGCTCTGATTATATTGTCCCTAAAAAAAACGGGAGTGTTTTGCAGTTTCTCTAATACTTTGTTCATAGATATAATTCTATTTTGGTGTACAAAGGTACAATTTTTATCTCTCAATTCAACATTTGATAAATATTTTTTTGACATACTATTATTCAATACATTAATGTCATTCCTTAAACGAAAACAGAACGAAAGTGGAGATTATTTTCGTTATTTTTCGACAGCTTTGTCATATTTTTTCACAATTTTAGTCCTTCCGTCTCTGTTTTGGATGATTTATTTTTCGAGATACAAATGCCAAAATAAAAATTGTCTTTGTTCCTTTGTCTATCCATACAACGATAATAATATGTCGAAGTCAGGAAAAGTGTCATTCGGAAGGATACTTCGAGTAAAAGACAACACACATAACAATTAATAATTAGTGTCTGTCCGAAAACGCATAAATTCATTTCTTCAATGTATAATTGTAATCAGGGAATAACGGTAAAGGGCTGAAAGCCCGCAATCAATAGCACAGGGCATTACTAATTGAAAATTGAAAATTGAAAATTGAAAATTAGCTGGCGCAAGATTATCATAATTAATTGTATTAATTTCATTTTCAATTTTCAATTTTCAATTTTCAATTATTGAAGGGCGTTGCCACTGTGCTAATGATTTATGGCTTTCAGCCATTGTCAGGGGCAGGCTGTGCCTGCAGTTATTTTTAATGCGTTTTTCATTTAACCCACGCTACGATCGGGGATTGCTTCGCTGCGCTCGCAATGACGGCGTTGTGGGTTTCTTTCGCGCGTCAGCACATTTCATTTTCAATTTTCAATTGATGAAGTTTTCAATTAAAAGAAAGGGGGCTATCCTTTTTACGGTAAGGAGTAGCCCCACGAGACATGAATTATATACGTTAATTTTTTAGTTATGAGTTATGAGTTATGAGTTATTTTAGATTGACAACTCGTAATTAGTGTCTGTCTATAAAGTATCTTCGCAACAATCAACGCCGTCATTGCGAAGGAGGCACGACTGAAGCACCCGTAAGAGCAGCGGAGCTAATCCCTAACAATCAATGCGTTCTTTGGTTAGGGATTGC
>JAIROC010000467.1 GCA_031257735.1 Bacteroidales bacterium
AACAAAATCGGTTGCTGTGGATTGGAACTGCGAAACAGCGAAAATTCCACGCCGTTGCACAATGCAAAATAAGTTGTACGGATTTCGGGATGAATGGCATAACTGTAAACTTGTTCAACGTTTTCGTCGTTTACAATTTTCTTGTTCGGCGCTTTGGCGTCAAGCACCCATGCAAAATTATTTTCGATTTTCAGAAGGTAATCGGGGACAAGTTTTACAGGTTTTTTTTTGTTGCTGCCTGTTTTCAGGAACGGGTGTTCGAGCGTTTTGCTGCGCACGATGTTTTCTTGAGTGTACCCTAATTCTTTCAAGATGGGAAGGATAATGACTTCGCGCACACTGTCTTCCTTAAAGTCGAGATTGTCGGCGAGCGTCTTGAAATCAAGAGAACCAAAAAGTCGTTGAGCGAGTTTTATCATCCTAAATTCTTTAATTTTCTACCCGTTCAAATCTCTCAATTTTATTTTCAAAATCATCTACAATATATCCGACCAAAGTTGCATTACTTGAATCTATCTCGTTTGTAGATGAATGAATAGATTTTCCTGTTAATCTTTCGGGAAATTGATGGTTGCTATCTCTTTCAAAAGACTGTTCAGGTTCTTCCGAAACGCCATGAAAATTAAACCGTTCAAATTGTCTTATTATTTTTAAAATCTTCATTTTTATATACTAAATTCGCGTACAAAGGTAGTAAATTAATTTTTAAATCATTTTAGTTTTTTCCAATGCTTTCTGTGAAATTCCTAAAATAAAATTTGCTATATCATGAATTTCATCAATTTCTATAGGCACAATATTTTTATTAAAAAATCTATCTTTTTGTTCTTTTTGCAACTTATTTTTGTCTTTATATATCCATATTCCTAAAGGACGAATTTCTTTACATTTTTTACCAGCATCTCTCAACAATGGCTCTACACCTCTATCGGTTAATGCTTCATATGACAATCCAAGAAATAAACATACACCTTCTTCTAAAATTTGTCTCGTTTTGTCACGCCATAAATCTGAGCGAGCTCCCATTCTTTCATTGGCGTCTTCTATTCCCAATATAATAAAGTTACTATTATCGAGTCCCAATGCGGGATGTGGAACAAAACCATGTGGATGATAAATTCTTACATCTTCAGATCCTTCCAATGCAGGCAAATCAATTATTGAATTAACCTGAAAACCAAATAAAGATAAAAACCATTCGAGTATGCTATCATAGTTATAGGTAATTACTCTTTTTACATGTCCTCTTTTTCTTCCAATCAGCAACGAAGATATTGAAATCAGCAAAGGATTTGTATAGGCTATTTTTACATCAAGAACTGACGTTGAATATAAAATTTCTTTAACAATTTCAATTTTTTCATCATCATTGTTTGTTTTACTAATTGCTTCTTCTAATGCTGTCTGTATCTCTTCGGCATTATTCATCGAAATACTTGATAATCCCATTTTTTTTCTAAACAAATCTGCAAATTCTTTCCAATCAGGTAATCCAAATCCTTTCGATATCCCTGCTCCCAAAAACAACACCAATGAGCCATCAATTAAGTGTTGAGCCAAATAATCAATTGCCAAATATGACTTTTCTAATTCTTTGAAATTCATTCTTCTTCTTTTTTTAAATGTATTACCGGATTATTTGATGCTTCTACTAAACAATTTATAGAATATAAAAAATCAAAAATTGCTGGAATAGTTAATAGATTCCGTCCTTTGCTTTGTATATAAAATTTGTAATTACCAAATTTGTCAATGTGAAATGTTGATGATAATTTAACAAGTCTATCATCGGTATTCGCTTCTACTTTGCATTTTACAATACTTTTTTCTAATCCAAAATTAGATAAATTTTCTTTAAAATACTCCTTATAAATATCCGAATCAAGAGGTTTATCTCCAACTAATTTAACAGTGGATAAAAAAGAATCTCCTTTTATTGAAAAAAACACTCCCCCCAAGAAAAAATGGTTCTGATTATATACCAAATCGGTATAATCATCATTTGCGTGAATTAATTTATGCAAATCAGTTTTTATAAAATAACTGTTAACAAGGATATTATATGTGGACAAAAGAGAAGTTATTATATCAACAGTCATTTTTTTAAATGGTAAACACAATATAATTATGTCGATTTTTGTACATTCAATTATGATTATATCGAAAACAAAAGGCGCGCTATTATTTCCATTCAATGAATTATCTGCTTCTCCTTGATAATATTGATAATTGGATGTTAACGCCATTTGAGAAATTGAATAATCACCCTCAACGTTATATGTGGCGATTTTTTTAATCTGCCAATCGTTGAAAAACTTCTTTTTAATTATGTCCTGATTCCCTTTTAAGGCAATCAAATGATAATACCTTTGTGTCTGTTTTAAATCAAAATTTTCCATGACTTATTGTGAATTAATTGCAAGAAAACTTATTGCTGTTTGTTTTTCTATATTCTCCGATTTAATATCATTTTTTAATACTTTAATCATTCTATCAAATAAATATGGTATAGGACAATTAATCGTCATATCCACAAATTCCTCAAATGGAGCATCATACGAAAACTCATCTTCTGTTTCGAAATCAGTTTGCTCTCTAATTATATTTTCATCATTCCATAGTGTAGAAGCAATTTTTTTAGAATAGAAAATACTCATAATCAAATCAACAATTATTAAAGAATTTTTGAAAGCATTAAAGTAATATTCATCTAACAATTCTTCATTCTGTAATATTTCCAAAACTTTTGAAATAAGAGGAATGTTTTTGATTATACTTTTATTATTCATTAATATATCTATAAATTCCTTTTTTGCTAAGTTAAAACGAGTATAAGGGTCTTGGTCAATTTTAGAAGCAATAGCTATTAAACTTCTTAATATATATTGTCGAATATCATCATTTATTTGAGGGACAGCTGCCCAAGAGCACCAAATTAAGAGAATATATTTTGATATTCTACCTCCATAAAAGTAGTGTAAGTCTAAAACGTGTACAAATATTTCATTTAGATTCCTGATTTCATCTCGAAATATTTTATAAAAATCTTCTTCTTTAGGCAAGTATAAAGGGGTTGTTTTAGACTCGTATAGTTTTTGATTCGAAATAGAACCATCGCGACTTGTTCTTATACAGTATAAGAAAATAGCCTCACGAATAGAATCAATTAAATAATATTCAGGAGGATTTTCATTATTTTGATTTTTAATTTTTTGAGAAAATTTTTCGTAAAATTTACTGTAACTATCTTTATAATTTCCATCACTTGAATCAGTATAAAAAATGGAATCAAAAATAATTCTAACATGAGAATGTAACATTTCATGAGTAATAGTCATTAAAGTCCATTCTAAAGAAAGTCCTGATGAAACAGAATTTAAAGATGCCGTTATTGCAAATTCACTTTCTCTGTATGCACGTCGTGAACTGAAATAAGCTAATTTTTTTAAATTGTCTTCTTCTTTATTTGGTGATTTAAAAGTATCAATATTGCTTTTGTGCCAATCCCTCTTATCATAATAATGAGAGTTTAAATAATTAGAATTTAAGACTTTTAATGGTGGTGTCCGCTGCATATCTTCAGTAATTATATCTGAATAATTACTTGAAGTAAAAGCATTTTCAATATAATCTACAATTCTATTTAAAGCACGAACACAATTTCCAATACCAAGTAAGCTACTTCGTCTAACCAAACTTCGTCGTTCCAAAACCGGAATACTCCCAGAATATGTTTGCGTGGAAACATATGAGAGGGAAGAATTTATTTGAATTAATCTATCAATTGCTTGTTGTTGTAACATTTGATTTTCAAATGTATTTTTGAGGCGACCAATATCCTGTACATCTAATGATTGTGGTATATAACCTTTAAATGTATTTAAATAAATTAATTCTTCTACAAGAACAGAAATAGTGTTAAAAAGTTTGTTTACTGCCGTAACATTATGCTTATCATGTTTTATTTTATTTTTAAATACTTGGATAGAAGTAATAGATTCATCTACGATGGAACGCAATACAGTAGATAAACAACTGTAATCCTTAATCATAGATAAATTAAATGTTGTAAATGGTTTAATATCATATTGAATACCTTTAATTAATCCGTCAACTAATATCCATGTCTCTCTTGAATCGTATTGATATTTACAATATTGATCGAACTTTTTTATTGTCTCTTCTGAATCTGCGATTAATAAGATAGAACACGCACCGTATGAAAAATATATTTTTTCCTTTAAATCCTCTGGCGCTCTTTGATAAATTGTTCCTAATGTTTGATAAGGATTGCGGTAATCAAATAAGTAGATTATTTGATTTTGTAAAATTGGCGGCAAGATATTTTCAATTAATGGAAAAATTTTACTGATTCTAACTGATGTTTCATTTATATCAATAGGAGCAGTTATACTATCTACAATTGATATGAAAATAGTATCAGGTTTGAAGAAATTACAATCCTGTTCATCTACAACGTATTTGATTTTTAGCCACATATTAGATATAATTTCAATAATACATCAACATTACCAATAGCAACAGAACCCCCCTCCTCAAAAACCACCTCATTCCTTTCCCCGACTTCGGCCGCCTCAAATCCGACCACGGCATTGTCTTCATTGACCTCAACGTTCCGTTAATTGATTGCCATTTTCCGTTTATTGACCACAATTTCTCGCATTTTGCAACTCGAAATTGCGTTTTCAAACGAGGATTTTGCCTTCGCCAATCGGGAACTTGCGTTCTGTAACTGCGGTGTTCTGTTGTCTGACCGCAAATTCCGTCCATTTTTGACACGACGTCGAAATTACGGACAGGAATATGCTTATCCGCGACTGCAATATCCCATTCAAAAACAGAAAAGTTCTTTTGACAAATCCCGATATGCCTGTCTTCGACCGGTAACATTGTGGTTAGTGACAGCATCATCCTGTTATTCCTCCTTTTTCGATTTGTTACGACCGGGAAAACGCTGTTTCAATTCTTCTGTGATCAATACAGCGTTGGGAAGTTTCCGTTTCACGGCCTCTTTGCTTGTGCCGTAGTAAGTAAGTCCAGCCACATACGCTTCGCTACCGGCAAGCGTCATCGTGTCGTGTACTTTCTTGCTCAACTGCGACAGACGCACGTAAAATTCGCGTAACAGCCCTACTGCTTTCACATCTTTGTCGAACTCGGCAACGTCAATCAGCGCTGCGTATTCGGGATACTGTTTAGCAAATTCAAGCGCCTTGAAAACAAAAGCATACGATTTATCGCCCATCGTAGGTAATTCGCGTGCTTCGCCTTGAGCCAACTCTATCAGCAGAGGCAACAACTTTCTGTCTAACACATCCAAAGCCGCAAGTATTTCCTGTTTGTCGGCATCCTCTATTGAAAATGATATTCTATTATCCATTTCGCTAAAAAAATTAAATTTGACTTAATAAATATGGGCGCAAAGATATAAAGAATTCTTCACTTGCAAATTTTTTTTCTTCGAAATCAATTATTTTTTTATGGAAAATATCTCTTTCTTAAAGATAAATAATTGACAACCAATATTCTTATGAGCGGATAAAATTTTTGTTGAAATGGCGGATTTTCTACATCTCGGTAGCGCAATCAATCGACAGGGGAATGAAATTCCGGTCTATTTGTCCGATTTGGGTGGCGAATCACCCTATTTGGTGCGCCTGATTATGGAAACAATCCACAAGCATAACAAGACGAAAATAAAGCATATCGGAAGCCGGAATTTTGGCATACAGTATCTCCTGAAAGGAATTTATTCGCATAACGACTTGCTGTTTTTCCATGTACGGTTGAAAAACTCCTCAACAGTGTCATTTGACATTGATTATGTCGTTTTTATTTACGATTTTAGATTGACGATTTACGATTGGGCTGACGCACCGGCAGGCGTAAGCAACAATCTAAAATCGTCAATCTAAAATCGTCAATCTAAATAGGTCGAAAACTCTGACCTTGTACATGCAGAAGTAATTGACAACCTGACAGTGAAAGTAAAATGATAAGGATATTAGCAATGTTTATAATAATGTGTATTGCCGTGCCGGACTTGTTGTCGGCACAGCGATACATTCCCTGATATCGAGGACACTTTTAAACAGACTGTCAAAAAGAGTTTCAGTTTCAGCAATGTAAACGAAGAAAACAAAGAAGAAGAAGAAGACTAATTTTTTTGAAGCAAAATGAGTACACTTACCGACAGGGAAAAGCGGGATGTCAAAAACAGTATAGAGAATGAAAAATTACTACGCATCCCTGCCCGAACATCGCAGGACGGCAGCCGTTTCAATGGTTGCCGTCCTTGCCTGCGGGCATAATCTCGAATATGTGCCGGACGCGATTCTCGACCGGAATATA